>JAHEAS010000883.1 GCA_024642645.1 Saprospirales bacterium
AAAATATGCCCTGCCACATTTGAAGCAAAACCAGGGTCGCATTGGTTTAGTGGGTAGTGTTGGAGCTTATCTTCCCAATCCTAATGTCGGAGCCTATGGAGCCTCAAAAGCTGCTGTACATTCAATTGGCCTGACCTTGCAGGTTGAATTAATGGGTACCGGTGTGAGTTGTACTACCATTCATCCTGGATTTGTGGTGTCGGAGATTGCCAGGATTGATAATGATGGCGTGTGGCATCCTGAACGGCCAGACCCACGTCCATCAAATTTAATGTGGCCTACTGATAAAGCTGCAAAGGTTATGGCGAAGGCTATAATTAAGCGGAAAAGAAATTATATTTTCACAACCCATGGGAGAGTTTTTGTTTGGTTGCAACGGTGGTTTCCTGGCTTGCTGAGAACTGTTGTTTCAAAAGGTCCAAAACCAGAATAAAAAAAGATAAGACTTTATCTGACTTCGACCAATTAGAAGGAAAGCCGAACGCACAACAATAGTGAGTATGTCAATGCCGGCAAAACGCCACCACGTCACACTCATTCGCGTTGTTGTCAATAAAGAATTGAAAATGAGTGACTGGTGCTAGACAATATTGGTCAAAGAGTTGCCAAACACAAAAAAAGCTGAAAAAGCACACCATTTAGGATAATTAACAATAAATAAACAGATATGAAAATCCGAATTTACTTATTCGCACTCCTTTCGCTAGGCTTATTTTCAGGATGTGGAGTAACCATTCCCGCGTCGGACAGGACATCACCCACTTTCATTTTTGAGATAACCAACGGCCTGCCAGGTGGGCTTTTGCGAATCACTTCTGAAGATGACCTCAGCAATAAGCAACTTAATTTGCGGCGCAATACCCTGTACCATTTTCGATATACCGGGAGTGATGCGGGTGGATTAGCAGCGTTGAAGCTCCGGGTGAATTGGCCTACCGACTTCATGGGATTGGAACCTCCCAGTGCTGAATATGCCATTACGACTGACGGTTCCTTCTACCGGGAATTAACATGGCTGGGGATTCGGTCTGGCCCAAGGTCGGCGCATGTAGTTGTAGGTCAGTTAAACACAATCATGTACAATCAATCGTATGCCGTGGTGAATGTGGTCTGGGAAATGACTGCCTCTGATTTTGGAGGCACTTCCGGTACTGCCAATTCCACTTCAAAAGCATTGGATGTGGGCATAGTAGATGAGACCCAAGAGCTCGGCCTGATTGAAGTTTCGGATTGAACTGGCTAATATCATGGCCTGTGATAGAAACATTAGAAGTCATCTCAAAAATGAATTTATGTAAGTTAGCGTAGAAAAGATTACGCTATTATGAACTTGACAGACGGACAATGGGCTTTAAACGAGTTGCACATACCAATACAAAGACGTGCTGACGGAAAGGGTCGGCCACCTACACCTCCTCGCCCCGTCTTGGACGGCATTTTTGGATTTTGCGAACAGGAGCCAGGTGGCAAGACCTGCCGGATAGGTATCCGTCTTACCAAACCTACCTCCTTCACTTTCAAAAATGGGCCGATAATGGTGTGTTTTCAACCATTATGGAGGTTTTGGCGGTGGACCTGCACCAACGTGGCGGTCTTGACCTTTCCGTAGGTAAACCTTAATACGGACGACACGAAGCGTAACATGAAAGTATATATCAGGCAAGTTGTACAAAGGGCTAAACCAACCACAGGGCCCGGCGCTACCCCGTCAGTACTTTCACTCCATTTCCAAGGTAACTAACAATTGACGATAATGTCGGTTTGGAGGACACCGGTCGTAATTGCCCGTAGCGATTACCAATTTCACCAATAAATACGAGCACTTTAACAAGGTAGGATTTCACGACGAATGACGTGCGTGCCTTAAGGTATTGATGGGTTGGACGTTGACTTTCGGTGATGGAGTAATAATGGGTAAGCCAAGACTGCGTTATTTGTTACACAAAATCCCCAATTCCCTACCTTTACAAATAAAAACCTTGCCCACTATGCACCAAAAGCCCCTTCTCCTCGCTCATTGTCAGCAATACGTAAACCAGCGGTTAGCCACCATCACCAGTGCCCAAGCGGGCATCCGGCAGGCCCTCGACGAAGAGACCAAGAGTACTGCTGGCGACAAACACGAAA
>JAHEAS010000884.1:0-783 GCA_024642645.1 Saprospirales bacterium
AGCTGCATTTCCCCTCGTAAATTGTTGATATTCAACAAAATATCGTTTGAAAATGCAGCAGTTGTTTGAAAATGTTTGAGTATGCTCTTAGCTGTCCGGCCTTTGGAAGACCTCGCTGCTATTTGACCAATAACTTTTCAAATAACGTGCCATTCTCGGTACGACATTCCAAAAAATAGACACCAGCCGGAATTTTCTGCAAATCAACCCTTTCCGACAATTCACTCACAGGCATTCCGCCCCCATTGCGCAGCACCCGGACTAGTTGCCCCTGTGTGCCGAACATTTTTATAGAAACATTTTCTGCCTTCGGCAATGACAGTCGCAAAGCCGCCCAATCGCCAGCGGGGTTCGGTGAAATACTGAAATGGCCCGTGTCAGAAACCTCGTCCGTGGCCGATGCGTCGCCAATGGCTTCGATACCATACCAAAGCGTTTGGTCGTTGACTTGGTCAATATCCACCAAAAAACGGCCCGGCCCAACGGGGTAGAGGGTCGTGAAACCGCTTTCCGCACCCTTTGCCGAGAGCGGGTAAAGCCGCAATTGCGCAGCATCCACCAACAGTTCGAGGGTCATGATAAGCGGGAAATTTTCAGTCGGGGCGCTTCCCCAATGGTCTTGGAAAGTATTCATGCCGTCCCACGCCATGTTTTTGTTCTGTGTTTTCGAGGAAACGGTGAGCAGGCTTTCCCGGCTTTTGCCGAGCGGCCCATTGGTGATAGATATCCAAGTGACAGCGCCAAAATCATTGCCCTGTAGCACGGTTAAATTGCCCACCTGAT
>JAHEAS010000884.1:793-2125 GCA_024642645.1 Saprospirales bacterium
CCTGATGGGGCGGGTCATCTTCAAAAAAACCGCAGACGCTCAAAAAGTCTGACGTAATTGTTTGGATAAAACCTTGGTCTAAATCAATGCTCGTCTCGCCCGTGGAGGTTTCTACAAATTGTCCCGGCGGGTCCGATAACGTTGAAAAACCGGGCATTTCAGTGCCACCAAAATTGCTTTGGATCCGAGTGGTCAGCGCCTCCCGGCCATTGTATGGCAGAAAAGTGCCCCAACGCCCGGCATTGTCGGAAATAGGGATACTTTCAAAAATATATTTGTCTGGGTAATTCAACACGATGGGGTTTGGCTCGGTGGCTACCAACCCCTCCCGGAAGGCTTTGGCGAAGGAAGGCATCAGCGTCATTTGCGACGAGTTGCGGTGCAGCACGAAGAAGTCTGTCACTTTGTCCTGCAACCAATCGTCGGGGGCGTTAGCATACTCGCCCAAGATGACCGCATCGGCATCGCTGAAGGCAGCATAACTGGCCAGCCACGGCATCATTTCGACTGAAAAGCGGTTAGGAAAAGAATGACGGTAGTCGTTGATTATCAAAGGTTTATCAGTCAAGGCTAACCCACTGAACATTTCCATAGGGCTGGCCCACCAGTCCGATTTGAGCATCGGCTTGTTTTCGACAAACCATTCCGAAGGCGACCAACCATTGGGGTATTGCGGCCAATCCCAACCGGAATTGTCAGCCAGATAATCCATATCTTGTTGGGTGTATAGGTCGGAAGGCCCACCGAGGCCATTCGAGCCGGAAATGGGGGCTTTTACGCCGATTTCGTTTTTCAGAAAATCCCTCATTTCATTAAAATAATTGCGCTGCAACATCAAATAAAACTCGGCCATGTCCGCAATCCGGGCCACCGTGAAGTCGGCCCGTTCTCCATAATCAACGCGGCGGATATTGCCTTCGGAAAGCACTTCATCGGTCAAAACACCCACCGCCCCGGCATCGGCAAAACTGATATTGTCGAAAAAAAACGTGCCTTCTTGGTTGTCGAAACTGAAGCCGAGCCGCACAAACCCGGCATTGTCTTCCGGCGAAATGAACGTGAAACTGAACTCCTGCCAATCGGTCGTTAGGTCGAATTGATGGCCGTCGTACCAGTTCCAAGGGTCTTTGTTCTGCATGGCAAAAGCCGTCAAAGTAGCGTTTTGTGCAGCCTTCGCCGCAAAATGGACGGTATAGGCCCGCCCCGTTTCGACCGAAAGCGCCACCTGTTCAAATTGGATGTGCCAGCCCGTTCCTGTTACGTGCGTCACGTCCACTTGGGCGCATTGGCCGCCGTCAAAAGGGTCGTTTTGCGACAAAGACATAACGGCGG
>JAHEAS010000885.1 GCA_024642645.1 Saprospirales bacterium
AGAAGAGGTGAGCATTCCGGTCATCCCGCCGATGGTCACAGAGGCGCAAGACGAGACGCTGATTTGTGGGGAAACGGTCAAGCTGCGGCCATTGGTCATCAGTGATTTGCCAGTGATTTGGGAGTGGTCGGACAGCACCGGAATTATTTCCACGGCAGCTGAACTGCAGGTCAACTCGCCCGGCATTTATGTTTTCAATGTTACTAACAACTGCGAATCCTTGTCCGGCAACATCAACGTGGAGGTCGAGCCGCTGAAGCAGGCAAAGCTGATTTACCTGCCCAACTCCTTCTCCCCGAACGACGACGGCATCAACGACTGCTATCGTGGCTACTCAGACCCGGATGCGGAAATAATGAGTTATGAATTGAAAATCTTTGACCGCTGGGGTGACCTGTTGTTCAAAACAACGGACATCGAGGGCTGCTGGGACGGCTTACTGGATGGTAAAAAGATGGATCCTTCCGTGATGGTGTACTGGGTGCGGATCCAGGTGCGCAATTGCGATGGGGTAGTGGTTGATTTGAAACGGAAGGGGGACATCCACTTGGTACGGTAGGGGGGTGTACGATTTTAGATTTACGATTGGGGGCAGTGCGTTGACATTCAATGCACTGCCCTCATTTATTATCGTCAAGCTGGTAAAGATACCGTGGAGCGTAAATTGCGAAGCGTCCCAGCTTCACCTTTCTATTTTACTGTGAACCGCTTTCCAGCAATACTGCCGATTCAGCCTCGGATTATGCCTTTTCGGAAAGTTTGATGGTTGTTTTTAAGACATCGTTTTTACATTTGCTATACACCTTCACACTGGCGAGCATCATTTTTTGTTGGCCATGATAAAGTATGCTCAACCATTTCAAACGTTAGTCTGGCGGTCCATTCAATCTTGCGGCGATGGGTACAGCGCTGAGATACATTGTGTTGCGTTTGGCAACACAATGGGTTGCTACGCTTTACGCTTCATCAACTGGTGGTTTATGGGTAGTAAATTTTTTTCTCGATTTGTCATCGGGGCCTTTATACTGGGAGTAGTTCCCGTTGTCAAATTAAACGCCCAATGCCAAGGGTTTACAGTTGATATTACCTCTAGTCCGCCCCCTCCCTTTAACCTCTGTCCCGGGGAAACCATCACGCTGATTAGCAACGTAACGGGTGGCACTCCCCCTTATACTTATTTATGGTCAAATGGTGAAACAACCCCCAATATCATCATCACACCACCTGCCAACGGCAGCGAAATGTTAGCAGTCACGGATGACAATGGCTGTTTGGCCGAAAATTCATTCCATGTAAAAGCATCGGTTTGGACGGTAGATTTTCTGTTTAACGGCTGGACCTACTGCATGGGCGATTCAATGGAATTATTTGCGTACCCAGATTTCCCGGCAGGAACCACTTTTTTATGGTCCACAGGTGCCACTACGACTTCTATTTTTATTACCAATTCAGGCACTTATTCGCTGACAGCAACCAGCCCCACTGGGCAATGCAGTGCGACCAACACAGAATTTGTGCAGATGTCTTTTTTCCCGTCGCCTAATCCAAATATCACCGGTACTATCGTACTCTGCCCCGGCCAAAATGGCACCTTGACTGCCAGTGGGGATCCAGGCGATACCTTCGCTTGGAGCACAGGTGAGGGAACGCAATCCATTACAATATCTGCCCCGGGCACCTATTCGGTGACAGCCACAAACGATAGCGGCTGCACAGGTACCGATACGGTAGAAGTGACAACAGGTGGAGTTCCGCCCATATTGAACAACCCAGCGCCTATTTGCCCCGGCCAAAGCACCATCGTGGAAGTGACTAACGCTACCGAGTTTACTGATTTTCTTTGGAGCAATAACGGGACGGGGTCTTCCATCACAGTGACTTCGCCGGGAACTTACACCGTCACAGTGACAGTCGCAGGGGGGTGCACGGCTACAGGCAGCGCCTCCGTTGTGTCGGGCAATCCAAATATCAATATCACTGGCACGATGACCCCCGTCACAAGCTGCAGCAGCCCAAATGGCGCTGTGGACCTAAGTGTCTCGCCAGCAGGCACTTATACTTTTAACTGGTCGAACGGGGCCACGACGGAAGTCCTGGCTAACGTTGGAGCGGGGAGCTACACGG
>JAHEAS010000144.1 GCA_024642645.1 Saprospirales bacterium
TTTTTCCAAAATTAGTCGATTTCAAAATCGATTTTAGATTTATTTTTCACAAAAGAACTTTTTAAAAGAATCATTTTCTTCATTAACGTAAATCATTGGAACAATTTGCCAAAGGCCGCAAATTTGTATCGGTTAATAATTCAATATCATGAAAATGCACAAGTTCCAACCAGAGAGTTTGATGATGTCATACGGCTACCGGCCTGAGTGGTCGGAGGGCGCCATCAAATGCCCTATTTTCCAAACTTCCACTTTTGTTTTTAAGACTGCTGAGGAGGGAAAAGCCTTCTTCGAAGTGGCCTACGGCCTGCGGGAACGGGGTGAAAAAGAAAAGCTTGGACTGATTTACAGCCGCCTCAACAACCCCGACCTCGAAATCCTTGAAAACAGGCTCACGCTCTGGGACGGGGCGGAGGACTGCGCCGTGTTCGAAAGCGGCATGTCGGCTATCACCACGGCCATGTTTGAGTTCCTGAAACCCGGTGATTTGCTGCTGCACAGCGGCCCAATTTACGGTGGAACCGGGCATTTTATCACCCATGTTTTGTCGAAATTCGGCATCTCAGCTGTGGAGTTCACACCGGGAATGAATTTCGACGAGGTGGTTGAACTTGTTGAAAAAACAGGGAAGGGCGCCAATTTGGGTATGGTCTTCATTGAATCCCCCGCTAATCCGACCAACGCATTGTTCGATATTTCCATGTGCAAGCGATTGGCCGACCATTTTGCCAGGCCTGAGCATCAACCACTGGTGGCTGTGGACAACACTTACATGGGACCGCTCTGGCAACACCCTTTGAAGCATGGTGCAGACCTCGTGCTCTATTCCGCTACCAAGTACATTGGTGGTCATAGCGACGTCATTGCAGGTGCTTGCCTCGGCACTTCGGTGTTGATGCAGCGAGTGAAAGCCCTGCGAACTTTTCTCGGAAACATGGCTGGCCCATGGACGGGTTGGTTGCTGTTGCGGAGCCTCGAAACACTCAAAATCCGTATGCAAAAGCAAGCAAAAAATGCCCAAAAAGTGGCTACCTGGCTTCAGTCACACCCGAACATCGAACGGGTACTCTACCTTGGCCTACTCACGCCTGAGGATGGTGACGAATTTTTACTCTACAAAAAACAGTGCTCATCGCCGGGCGCCATGATTTCCTTTGAGGTGAAAGGCGGCGAAACAGAGGCTTTTGCTTTTTTGAACAACCTTCATTTGGTGAAACTTGCCGTCAGTCTTGGCAGTACGGAGTCATTGGCACAACACCCCGCCTCCATGACGCACGCCGGCATGGACCCCGAAGAAAAACTGAAGCTGGGCATCAGCCCAAACCTTGTGAGGCTCTCCGTGGGCGTTGAGAATGCAAAAGACCTGATTTATGACTTGGGACAAGCGCTGGAGAAAGTAGGTTCCACCAACCCAAAATTGCTGGTGGTACAATAGGCTGCGTTCACAGAGGTGGCCAATCGAATACTGACTTTTGGGTCAAAAATCAATGCACGGTTTGCTCAATCACATACTGGTTGCGGGTGGACGAATTGCGTACCAACAGCTCTGCCAAGAAGCCAGTCACGAATAGTTGGGTACCCACAATGAGCGTTAGGATTCCAAAATAAAACAAGGGACGGTCAGCGATGCCATATTCTTGGTTGAACAGTTTTTCAATGCTCAACCAAAGCAGAATACCCAAGCCGCTCAGGAAAAACAACACCCCCCAAGTACCAAAAAAGTGCATCGGACGCTTACCAAACTTACCGATGAAGGTGATGCTGAGGAGGTCAAGGAAGCCGTTCACAAAGCGGTCCAACCCAAACTTTGAGATGCCAAACTGGCGGGCACGGTGTTCCACCACTTTTTCGCCAATTTTCCCAAAGCCCGACCATTTGGCCAGCAGTGGCGTGTAACGGTGCATTTCACCATAAATTTCGATGCTTTTCACCACGTCCTTGCGGTAAGCTTTCAGTCCACAATTGAAATCGTGGAGCGGGATATGGCTAATCCAGCGGGTGACCCCGTTGAAAAACTTGCTGGGGATGGTCTTCATGATGGGGTCGTAGCGCTTCTTTTTCCAACCAGAAACCAGGTCGAAGCCGTCATCTACAATCATGCTGCGAAGTCCGGGGATTTCGTCGGGGCTGTCCTGCAAGTCGGCGTCCATCGTGATGACCACCTCGCCCTGCGCTGCTTCAAAACCCACAAAAAGCGCAGCGGACTTGCCGTAGTTCCGCCGGAATTTGATGCCACGCACATTCGGATTATTCTTCGCTAAATCTTCAATCACCTGCCAAGAACGGTCTTTTGAACCGTCGTCCACCATGATGATTTCATAGGAAAACTGGTTAGCTTCCATCACACGGCGAATCCAGGCCTCCAACGATGGCAGGCTTTCGTCTTCGTTAAAAAGTGGTACTACGACGGATAAATCCATTTCGGATTTCGGATTTCGGATTTCGGATTGGCGACCGTTGGTAAATGAAAGTTCTGGCATTACCGAAGGGAAACAAAACGAAACCAGGTTATTTTTTCATAAAACTGGCTACCATTAGTGATAGCAAAAAACTAGGAATCAGCATGAAAGCCCAGCGCCGGAATACCATTGCGAGGGTCATGTGCAGGTCTTGGCCTTCCACTTTTATGCCTGCGTCCACCATCATCTTGCGCTGGATTTCCACGATACTTGGGTCAATAAAATTGAACATTAGGTAGATAAAAACCCAAAACAGGAATTGCGAAAGCGCAAAAACAGCAAAGGCGTATTTGAGCGCTTCTTTCCTTTCAATTTTGCCAGCATTTGCCTCACGGATAGCCCTTACGGCTAAAACCGCAGCAAGCAAGCTGATTAAAATCTGGCCAAACACCACGAAAGGGTTGAGCACAAAAGCTGCCCCTATTTGATGAAAAAGAAACAGGTACAGCGCTGAAGCTGTACCTGCTATAATACCGTATTTTACTGCGGTTTGTTTCATAGAAGTTGTTTTGTCTTAAATATCCAATGCTGGTTTTTTCTTCATGATGGCAGCTACTATTAATGAAATAACTGCGCCTCCAATAATTCCATTCATCAAACCTTGTTTTAACATACCAACCACCGTCATTTTTTCCCTCATGTCAGCCATTTGGGTTTCAATTGCGTCCGCTGGAGCTCCCATATTAGTCATCATTTCTTCCGTTGCATCTACAATGGCATCCAAAAATGTTGTGTCAATAAAAGCGACATAAATCATACTGAAAATACTTGAAATCACGGTTGAAATCAGTAGCGCAACGAAGCTCAACAAGAATGCTCTTTTGAATGAAATATAACCACCAAGTTCCTTATCACGATGAAATCGAATAAAATATACCACCATGCCAATAGTAATGGCGAGAACAATAGCAAAGTTTAGAAAAACTTTTCCAAGACTATTTGGAATGCTCAGTCCTGTAAGATTGGCAAGTAAAGAGTAAACAATTGTAATTAATCCAGCTAAAAGGCCAAACCTTAATGCGGTAGGAAGATAGGGAACACTGGCTTCATCAATAACTTGGTTCTGATTGTCTAAAGTTGTCATTTTGTTCTATTTTGAAGGTGAAAAGAATGGCCGTAAGATAGCCATGCGATTTCATATCAGGGTGCTTTTTCGATAAAACTCAGCCCCATTTTGATAAACGTAGACATGAAAACGTTAACCTTCAGCCTGCCAAAACCGCCCTTTATTTACCACACCCAACACCTTCCCCTTCAATCGCCAACCTACAAACGGCGTGTTTTTCGATTTGGAAAAAATGTCCTTTTTTGAAAAAGACCATTCCACGCTTGGGTCAAAAATGGTCAGGTTGGCAGCAATGCCGGGGCCCAATTTTACCGCAGGCAAGCCCAAAACACTGCGAGGTAAAATAGCAAGTCTTTCTACCAACTGACTGACGGTCAGCGAGTTGGCAAGGTGCATCCAGCTTAGGCCGAATGCCGTCTCCAATCCAATCGCACCAAAATCGGCGAAAGGGAACTCCAGGTTTTTCGCTTCTGGGTCGAGCGGGGTATGATTGGAGGTGATACAGTCAATCGTGCCATCGGCGAGGCCAGCTCGCAGCGCTTCCATATCCGTCAGTTCCCGGATGGGCGGCATCACCTTGAAATTTGGATCGAATTCACTAAGCAGGTGGTCGTCGCAGGCGAGGTTCATGGCGGCAACGGAAGCAGTCACTTGCAGCCCACGGGCTTTGGCATCCCGTACCAATTCCACCGAGCCAGCCGTCGAGATATTTAGGGCGTGGAGATGAGAGCCTGTGTATTCAGCAAGGTAAATGTCCCGCCGCAACATTAGCTCTTCGGCCAGCGCCGGAATTCCTTTCATACCAAGCGAAGTGCTCATAACCCCTTCGTGGAGTTGACCGCTTGGTGCCATCGTACGGTCGTGCGGGCGGTTGAGCACTACTCCGCCGAAAGGCTTCACATACTGCAAAGCCCGGAGCATGAGGCCACTGTCCTGCACCGATTTTTTGCCGTCGGAAAAAGCCACAGCCCCTGCCGCCTGCATGTCGTACATTTCGGTTATGTCCTTGCCACCACAGTCGTGCGACACGGCACCGATAGGCAAAAAATCAACTAGGCTGGTTTCGGAGCGGCTGCGAACGTATTGTACCTCTGACTTGGAATGAGTAGCAGGGGCAGTATTGGGCAAACAAGCGATGGCGGTGTAGCCCCCTGCTTTTGCTGCTTTTTCCACCGAGGCAAAGTCTTCCCGATGCTCAAAACCGGGATCCCCCACGAGGGTACCAATGTCGAGCCAGCCCGGCGAAACACAAGCGCCATTGGCATCGAAAACCGTGGCTCCTGCTAGTGTCAGTCCTTTACCAACTTCCTGGATTTTACCGTCAACAATGGATATATCCGCCACCGTTCCGTCGTGTTTGGAATCGGGAAGTACCAAGGTGGCGTTTTTGATGAGTAGTTGCATGGACAAGATTTGGATGTAAAAATAGGAGCGCAAGCTGAAAAACATTGAGAAATATCAAGGCTGCTCCTCCGTCTGTTCTTCCTCAATGGTACTGTGCTGCAAAATTCGCTGGTAAAATTTTGCCGACTTTTCGCTCAACACACCAGCATCAAAATCCACATTCTGCAAAATGTCGAGCAAGGTGTTGATACGGGCATCGGTTTCGAAGAACTTGTTGATTATCACAATATTGCGGTCTTCGACGATGCAATAACCGGAGTTAAAATTGCCCTTTTCATAGCGAATAACATAGCCAAGTTCCTGGAAGAGAACTTCGAGTTTTTGGAGGGAATGCTTGGTAAGACTTATCATAATAATTACAAAAATTTCAGGCCACAAATATGGGAAAAAGCGGAGGAAGGAGGCTTGGTTTTAAACTTAGTTTTTAAATACGAAACTATACAAAGGTATTTTAGTTAATTACGTACATCATATTTTGTAAAAATAAAAATACTCAATATTTATTGTCAAATAATTTGACAATCGCTGATATAAAACGTATATTACACCGTTCCAAATTCTTTCATTTCCAAAATAACAGCAGCATGAAGACACATCGCAGGGAAATTCTGATTTACTACAATCCAGAATCCAGTAACGATCGTAAGACTGTTGCACATGCCCAAAGTCTTGCACCCTACATCCGTACATTTGCTTTCGAGCAAGCTCCTTCTACAGGTACCAGTTGGCAGCATATCATTAGTGCACTCAATCTGCGCCCCAAAGATTTGATGGACAAATCCCATCCCTATTACCAAGCTAACATTCGTGGACGGAAGTTCAACGAAGAAGACTGGCTCAATGTAATCATGCACAACCCTTCCCTCCTGAGAGCCCCCATCGCTATGCGGGGCAACAAGGCCGTGCTGTGCAGCAGCGCCACCGATATTTACAAATTGACCACCGGCGAAGCTGTCACCTTTTTTTAAAAAACCGCCACCGGCCTTAGTTCCAATCGCCAGAGTTTCACTAATTTTGATGGCGAAATGAAAGACGGAAAATTCCGTCTTTCGTTTTTTTAGCCCAAATACGGCTTTAATTCACTGTTAATCAAATACTTATTCCAACCATGCCCAGCTTTGAAATCGAGGGGAAGCTCCTCCGCAAATACGACACCGAGAACAAATCACAATCTTTTCAGGCCCGTGAGTTTGTGCTGGAAATCCCCGATGGCAATTATCCGCAGTACATCAAATTCCAACTAACCCAAGATCGTTGCGGCGCCATTGACGCTCACAGCGAGGGCGAGCAAATAAAAGTGCATTTTGATCTGCGAGGCAGGGAATGGCAGGGAAAGTATTTCACCAACCTCAATGCTTGGCGCATCGAGAAAGCTGCCACAGAAGCTGCAGCCCCCTCAGCCGCCAATAATGACTATGACTTCCCCACCGCCAGCGATGAGCCAGCGGTGCTGAATGAAGATTTACCGTTTTAGGGGTTAATACAGAGGGTCGGAGTATGCGAAGGGACACGGAATTTCATACATCCGTGTCCCTTCGCATACTCCGACCCTCTGTGTTAAGAAAATTTAGTGTCCTACGGTCACATCCACCTTTTTCCCAAATTCATCTTCAAGCCAGAACTCCAGCCCTACCCCACCCTTTTTCTGAAAAAATTCAATCCTCAGCGGGTGTTTTCCAGCTTTCAGTGCCACACTGGCAGGCTTGTCTTTCATGCCATGAATGCCATCGTTATCAATCAAAATTTGCCCGTCGAGGAAGAGCCGAGAACCATCATCGGTAGGCATGTGAAGGGTGTAAACTCCTGTAGTCGGTGCCTCCACCCATCCCTCCAACACTAACCCAAAGTCTTCTATGGCTTCTATCTGCTTCAAACCTATTTCATTGAAAACCAGCTCTTTAGCAGGTGTCAATTTTGTAAAATCAGGTAGTTTGTCCCAACTTCCTTCGTAAATTCTTGCCGCCAATCCAGCTTTTTTGCCCGTTTTACCTTTTGGCTTCATGGCCTTGGTTTTGGTGAAAACATACCGCTGTTCGTGGCTCTTAAGGCTATCAGGCCAGGCAGCTCGGGTGACAATGGAAGTCGTGTTTTTTATTGCAATTGGAGCAGTGAAACGCTGCCATTTTAATGGCGCCTTATCTGTCTCAATGGCATATTCAATGACGGCATTTGGCTTTACTGTCTCAAAAGATAAGCTGGTGCTTTTGATAAAAACATTGACGTTAGTGGTCGGCTTCGGCGGCATTTGTCCCCGATGTGCAAGCCTGAGCATTTCCGGGTCCATTTTCAGCACCTTGCGGTCATAGGTCATCAGACCATTGCTTTCGGTTTCCACATCGCTGACTTGGGTATAAACAGCAGCAGCCAACCCCTCAGAATCCACCAATGGAAGCAACGCTCGGTACAACTCCTCGTACCGGACAAGCAGCGCCTCCGGTGTCTCGATTTGCTGGTAACCCCAGCCCTTGTCCGTCCATTGGTGGCCAACGACATTCAGGCCGAGTCCGCCAAACTCCCCCAACACAGCCGCACGGCCATCCACCACTTTTGGCGAAGAAGGACCTGGGTAGTCGTGGATGTCGAGCACGTCGCCAACCCCGGCATCGGTCCACCCACTGGCATTGTTGACCAGCCTGGTCGGGTCCCATTCCCGCATTTTTTCCACATAAAAAGCTGTCTCATGCTGTCCCCACCCTTCATTGAATGGCACCCACATGACGATGCTCGGGTGGTTGAAAAGGTTGTCCACCATTGCT
>JAHEAS010000145.1 GCA_024642645.1 Saprospirales bacterium
CCCAGCGCGGCCTTGTTGACGAACTCGGCATCGGCCAGGAAGGGCCGGGCCATGCTCACCATGTCGGCGCTGCCATCGGCCAGCACCTGCTCGGCCACTTCGGGCATGTTGATGCGGTTGGTGGTGATGAGCGGGATGCCCACCTTGCCCATCAGCCGCTTCGTCACCCAGGCGAAGCCCGCCCGTGGCACCATTGTGGCGATGGTCGGGACACGGGCCTCGTGCCAGCCGATACCTGTATTGATGATGGTGGCACCCGCTTTTTCGATTTGCTGCGCAAGGAGTTCCACCTCCTCCCACGAGCTGCCATCCTCCACGAGGTCGAGCATGGAAAGGCGGTAGATAATGATGAAATTCGGGCCGACAGCCGCTCGGATTTGCCGCACGATTTCGAGGGGAAAACGGGTTCGGTTTTCAAAGCTGCCGCCCCATTCGTCGGTGCGCTTGTTGGTTTTCGAGACGATGAACTCGTTGAGGAGATAACCCTCGCTGCCCATCACCTCCACACCGTCGTAGCCAGCGTCCTGCGCCAGTTTTGCGCAGCGAACAAAATCGGCGATTGTGCGCCGAACGCCCCAACCCGTGAGCGCCCACGGCTTAAACGGGGAGATGGGAGACTGAATCGCCGAAGGTGCCACCGCCAACGGGTGGTAGCCGTAGCGCCCGGCGTGCAGGATTTGCATGCAGATTTTTCCGCCATCGGCGTGCACAGCCTGTGTTACGATTTGATGTTCCCGAACATGCTTGCCGTTCGCCATTCGAGCGGCGAAAGGCGATACCCAGCCCTGCCGATTTGGGGCTATGCCCCCTGTGACGATGAGGCCTACTCCTCCCCTCGCCCGCTCGGCAAAGTAGGCAGCCATGCGCTCGAAGCCGTTTTTGGTTTCCTCCAGGCCGGTGTGCATGCTGCCCATGAGCACCCGGTTGGGGAGGGTGGTGAAGCCAAGGTCGAGGGGAGCGAAGAGGTGGGGAAAATTCATGAATGGAGAATTAAAAATTGAAAATTGAGAGTGGCCAAAGTTAGGCAGTGGAACGGGAAAACGCTTGTCTTTTCACTTTTTCCTTTTACCATGAAATAGTTTATAGAACTTTGCGCCTTATTTTTAACCAATTAAGTATTGGGTTCAAACTAAAAACAAGCCCTTCGTCAGCCATCTTGGCAAGCTCCGGCCGCTACTTTTTACTTTGTTCTTTTTACTTTTTCCTTGTATCATGAAAAATTCAACCAAACTGTTTGTTGCTGTGGCCGTGTTGGCTGCTAGCTGTGCTCCGAAAAAAGACAAGTACGAAGAATTCGCCGATGACCTCTGCGTCTGCATGACGCCAATGGCCAATTTCCAGAAAGAAATTACCGCCATGTTCGAGAGTGGACAGCAGGACTCGGTGATGGCAATGATGGCAAAAGGTCAAAAAATTGACGAAGATGGCCAAGCTTGCATCGCTGCACTAGAAAAAAAGCACGGCAAAATCGAAGGTGAGGAGGCCGAAAACAAAGCGATGGATGCGCTCCGCAAAGTCTGCCCAGAAATCGTGGCACTGATGGAAGAGGCTTCTGCGCCCAACATGAACCCTGAGGACATGCTCGAAGAGGAAGAAATGCGGCTACCTGAAGAAATGCCTATACCTGCACAAGAGGAAGAAAAATAGTGCAGTTTTTTTTTGAAGATATTTTTGAAAAAAATCATGTAAAAGAAAAAGCCCGGTGGACTTGCGTTCACCGGGCTTGATTATTTCCTTGACGAATCTTACACCGTTCAAGGATTTTGCCTCCTATTTCCTATTCTTCCACTTATCCAAATATCGTTCCAACTCGGTCTCATCATATAATAAAACTTCTCTAGGCTTGGATCCTTCTGCAGGCCCTACCACACCTATCGCTTCTAATTGATCCATAATACGTCCGGCGCGGTTATAACCTAGTTTCAACCGACGCTGAATCATGGACGTAGAACCGTGCTGACTCGCCAAAACTAGGCGTGCCGCATCCATGAGCATATCGTCCATGTCGTTCGGGTCAAAGGCGCCCATTTCGCCCATCTCCTCATCATCGCCGTGGTATTCTGGCAAGTAAAATGGCTCTGGATAACCCTTCTGGTCGTAGATGAATTTTATCACTTGGTCCACTTCGGGCGTGTCCACGAAGGGACACTGGAGGCGCACCATGTCGCCACCAACGGAGAAAAGCATGTCGCCTCGACCCACCAACTGCTCGGCACCACTGGCATCGAGGATGGTGCGGGAATCCACTTTTGCCGACACTTTGTAGGCGATACGGGCCGGGAAGTTGGCCTTGATGACTCCGGTAATGATATTCACCGAAGGCCGTTGAGTGGCGATGATGAGGTGTATGCCCACCGCCCGTGCCAACTGCGCCAACCGCCCGATGGGCAATTCGATTTCCTTTCCGGCGGTCATGATGAGGTCAGCAAATTCGTCAATCACCAGTATGATAAACGGCATAAAATTATGGCCGTTGTTGGGGTTGAGCTTACGGGCCACGAACCTCTCGTTGTACTCGCCGATGTTGCGGACATGCGCCTTTTTCATCAAGTCGTAACGGGTATCCATTTCGATGACGAGGGAGTTCAGCGTGTTCACTACCCGTTTGGTGTCGGTGGTGATAGGCTCCTCTTGGCCGGGCAAAAAGGCAAGAAAATGGTTCAAAAGGCGGGCGTAAGGGAAAAGCTCGACCTTTTTTGGGTCAATGAGCACCAACTTGACCTGCGACGGGTGCTTTTTGTACAAAATCGAAAGCAGGACGGCGTTGATACCGACTGATTTGCCCTGACCCGTGGCACCTGCGATGAGCAAGTGTGGCATTTTTGCCAAATCCACCACAAACACTTCGTTGGAGATGGATTTGCCGAGGGCAATGGGCAGGTCCATCTTCGAGCGCTTGAACTTGTCGGACATGAGCAGCTCTTTCAGCGCTACGATTTGCTTATTCTTGTTCGGCACCTCAATACCGATGGTTCCCCTGCCGGGTATCGGAGCGATAATGCGGATGCCCAAAGCCGAAAGACTTAGTGCAATGTCGTCCTCCAGGTTTTTTATCCTCGAAATGCGGACGCCGGGCGCTGGCACGATTTCGTACAGCGTGACCGTCGGGCCGATAGTCGCCCGGATTTTCACGATTTCTATCTTGTAGTTGAGTAGTGTCTCAACAATATGGTCTTTGTTGGCCTCCAATTCTCCACGATCCACTTCCACTTTTTGGTCGGCGTAGTCGAAGAGCAGCGACATGACGGGGTGCTCGTAGGAAGACAATTCCAAAGTAGGGTCGTAGGGCTCGCTGAAATTTTGGGAATCTTGCGTGACGGCCATTTCAGGGAACAACGAGGGCTGCGGCTCAATGCTGGCAGCCGGCACGGTGGAAATTTGCGCCAGCAACTCATCTGTTGCCGGTGTTTCTTCGAGTGGGTTCTCAGTGATTTCAAAATCAGAATCACCTGGCTTTAGCGAGGGCAGTTTGTCTGCCGTGCTTTTTTCCACGACGCTGAAGTCGCCATCGTCGCCGTCGTTGAGGCCGACTTTCTTCGGCCCAACTGCACGAGCGTCTGAAGGCGTTTTCTTGTTCGGTTCAGTAAAATCGTCAGAGGTTGCAGTGGAGTGCGGCCGTTTACGTGTGCCGTAACGGCGGTTGAGTATGTCGCTGAACCAAAGTTTGGTTTCGTACCAAGCTGATTGCGGGGTGAGTTCGTTGAAATTGGGGTTGACAAACCAGACAATAATGCCCACAAAAATGGCAAGAAACAGTACCGCCATTCCCAAAACCCCCACGAAGCCCGTCATCATCGTACTGACTTTCTCCCCGAATGCACCACCCCACGGGAAAGTGGCCTCGCCAAAAATAAACTCAAAAAATACGGAAGCCAATACCATGATAACCAGCCATTGCCGAAGCACCAACCGATGCGCCCGCAACGGAATCCGTTTTATCATTGACCACCCGTAAATGGCCACGAGATAAACGAGAATGAAAGATGGCAAACCGAAGCCCCACCAAAAAAAGGTATTGGACACAATGGCACCTAACTTCCCCAACATGTTGGAAGCCTGAAAACCCTCGCTGAAAAGCTCGGACATCGGCTTGTTGTTCACCTCAGCGTAATCGTCCGTCCAGGTAAACAAATAGGAAAAAAAGGAAATAAAAAGGTATGCCGCTATCAAAAGCAGCAACACGCCCATCAGCTTAGGAATGCGGTCGTCGTTGCCTAAATTAAAGGAAAGTTGTTTTGGATTTTTTTTGACTGCCACTGCTTCGTGTGCTTCTGCCACTTGGCGGGTTTGAAATTGCTAAATTTCTAACTGCGGTGCCTGGCAAGGTTTTGTTGAAATATGTTTGTAAAATCAGCGGCAAAGGTAGCTAATCTGATTGGTATGGTGAAAAAAGCGGGTGCATGTATGTCGAAATTTATCTTGAATTGTTGGATTGATGTATTGTTATCATGATACGAGTAACAATAAAACAATTCAGCAATTCAACAACCCCTTCTCATATAAACCCTTGGTCCAAAAAACTGAAATATCCACCATCGGCGATGATGAGGTGATCCACCAAAGGTAATCCGATGGCTTCGCCGATGTTTTTCATTTTTTTGGTCAAATCAATGTCCGCTTGGCTGGGTCGCAGTGCACCAGAGGGGTGGTTATGGGCAACAATGATGGCTGAGGCATTGCCTTCCAGCGCTCTTCGGAACACAATTCTGGAATCCATGATGGTGGCGTCCGTGCCGCCAATGCTGAGTTTGTCCTTACCGATTACCTTGTTCTTCTTGCTCAAAAACAGCACCCAACTCTCCTCGTGCGGCAGGTCAAGCAGTAGTGGGGCAAGGATGTTGTAGGCATCCCGGCTGCCCCTGATTTCGGGGCGCTCGGGGAGGTCGGCGGTTTGGCGACGGCGGCCCAGTTCCAGTGCAGCGGCGATGGTGATGGCCTTGGCTTCGCCAATCCCCTTGAACTTCATCAACTCGGCCACACTGCGCTTGCCGAGGTCGTTCAGGTTTTTTCCTACAGAATCGAGGATGCGCTGCGAGAGCGCCAGCGCCGACTCGTTGCGGCTGCCGGAGCCGATGAGTATGGCGATAAGTTCGGCGTCGGAAAGGGTTTGGCGACCATTGGCCAGCAGTTTTTCACGGGGGCGGTCGTCTTCAGCCCAAGCCGTGATGGGCAGGCTGGCGGGGAGTGGGTAGTTTTGCATAGTATGTTTGTTTCAGATGGGTTGTTAATCCTGTTGCAAACCTGTAGCATGTTTACGAAGAAAAAAACGTGTGCGCCAAATGGTTTCCCGCAACGCACACGTTTTGAAGCCGTTTTATTCAACAACCAACTTCACAGTCTGGCTTCCCTTGTTCCCTTGATATTGGGCCATGTAAATGCCCGGTACCAATCCACTGACCTCCGCTTGGGTGTCTCCGTTCAATTTGACACGGCGAACCACCTGCCCGGCAGCATTGTAAACGTTCATCCGTCCGCTGACCTGCTCGGTGAAGAAAAGCTGCACAGTCTCGTGCGCAGGATTGGGGAAGGCAGTGAATATGCTGGGCTGCAGCACCACTTCATCGGCATCGGTGAATAGTACCGTCCAGTTCAGGTAACTGGCGAGGATTTCGTAGCCATCGTCCTTGAAAAGATGGGCATCATAAAAGTTGCTAGGAACCAGGCTATCGGGCATAGGGTCAAACCAGATATCGCCATTTGCGCCATCTACATATTTGTAGGTTATGGAAGGCACACCACCCGCACCGGGGTCTGGTATATCGCCAGCATGGTAAATGCCCACCCAATCGTAGAGCGAACCACTGCCGCCTGTAAAATGGAAAGTGTTGTACCAGTTCGATGAAAGCGTGCCAACGGGGTTCAGGCTGGGGGCCAACGCCTCGTAAACGGTGAAAGTGGTGCTGGCATATTTGTTATAACCATCACAGCAGAACAGGTGGGCATCGTAGTTGCCGGGCACGAGAACGGCCGGGTCGTCAAAAACAACCGACCCTTCAGCGCCAGGCACGTATTGGTACAACAGTGACCCGTCCGTACCTGGCACTGCCCCTGCAGCATAAATTCCAATCCAATCCAAGGGGTCGCCAGTGCTACCAGTATATTCAAAAGTAACTGGCTGCCCAACCACAGGATAAGTGGTGGCAGCTATGCTCGCCGGAGCAGCACCCACGACTGTAAATGTAGCAGAAGCGAGGATGTTGTACCCATCGCAGCAAAACAAGTGTACATCGTAGTCGCCATTGGGCAGGTTTCCGGGAAAGGTGAGCGTGCCAGCGGCAACGATGGTGCTTGAGCCGGATTGCCCGCTGCCGTTAGTGTATCCCCAATTGATGGACGCCACGCCACCATTGCCCGGGTCGGGCGAGTCGCCTGCATTGTAAATGCCAATCCAATCCGTGGCAATTGTGGAACCCGTAAAGTCGAAAACCATGTCAACCCCATTCTGGAACGGCGCTCCGACCGGGGTCACGCTTTGCCCATACATCTGGGCTGCTGACAGGGTGAATAAAATAAAGAGTAGAAAATTTTTCATGTGAAAAGTGGTTTGTTCACAACATCCGTTTTAAGATAAACTGTATGCTGCAATGGTGAAAAATTCAAGTTAGGAACGATAAAAAAATAACTTCCCGATAACGCTGGCAGGGTTTTGAACCCTATCCATTACCCACAGAATAATTTGCTGACAATCAGGGGCATAGCCCCGACCCCGTTTGTAGAAAATGGTCAATAAAAGGTGTCAAAGGGGCGTAGCCCCGGCACGGATTCAATCAAGAGTGATTGTGCCGGGGCTATGCCCCTCAAAAATGTGATGATTTGCATATCTACAAACGGGGTCGGGGCTACGCCCCTATTCTGTGGGTAATCAACAGGGTTTTGAACCCTGCCAGTGTTTACCCCGAAAATGATGATATTATTCTTCAAAAGGTACTTCGTAATTTGTGTTAAAATTAATCATTCCACCAAAATCTTAGCAACAGAAAGGCCTAGTTTTCCACTGAATTTGGCAAAATAGACCCCTGGCAGAAGGTTGGGCAAAGTGACTGCATCCGAATCTTCCACCAGCACCTGCCGCACTTGCCTGCCCGTCATATCGTAGAGTAGAATGTTGCCGTTTGTTTTTTGGTCAAAAACCAGCCTTGCGCTGCCCATGCCGGGTGAAGGTATCTGTTTGAAAAAAAGCGGTGGCGGCTCGTTCTGGGTATCCAATCCGCTCGTCCCAAACTCCATCTCGTCAAATGGAACAGTATGCTCGAACCTCACCGAATTCGCCAAGTCAATTGCTGAAAAACTGACCGTTTTGCCCGCCCAGTCTATCTCGACCAGTCCCGTGTTCGGTTGACCATAAACCTTGCCCGGCACCCGGTTTTGGTTGCCCTCCGGCGGCCATGATTCACTGATGCCACTGGAGGTGAAATCATAAAGTGGGTACATGCCGGGGTCGTCGTCGAGGCGGGAGACTTCGGAATAGTGCATGTCCCCGGAGACGAGGAACAGGTGCTCGGCCCCCGTTTCCTTCACCAGTTCCTGAAACTTTTTCCGCTCGTGCGGGAACAGCCGCCAGCTCTCAAACCCGTGGTAGCTGCTCGAAAATTGGACACTGGATGCCACCAAACGCAGGTCGGCAGGCTGCTCCAGCACCGTTTTCAGCCAAGCCCACTGTGCTGGACCGATTATCGTGCGGAAG
>JAHEAS010000146.1 GCA_024642645.1 Saprospirales bacterium
TTTTGCCTGCATGGCGGCTACTGCTTGCAGTGCCTCGCCCCGGGTGATGCTCATTTTTTTGGTGAGCCGGATGCGGAGGTGCTGGGCAGTCGTGGAAGCAGCGGATTCTGCGGCGGCCAGGCGGTCTTGTTGGTTGCCTTGGCCAGGCTTTTCACCCATTGATTTTGCCACGGCAGACTCTGCCGCTGCTGCTGCGGTGTTACGGTTCAGGGTAGTGCCTCCGCCGACGGCCTTGAGCGTTGCTTTTGCGGCAGCCATCGCCAAATTGCTAGCTCGGCTCTCCAGGCCCCCGCTTGCTTTTGAACGTCGTGTCGGTGCCGATGAACCGGAGTTAGTCTTCCGCTTCGGCTTCGCCTTTTTCTTTCGCTTTTTCTTTATCATCGTCTCAATGCGTTGGTTGTCAATGTTTTACAAAAAAATTCACTTCCTCTGTTACACTAGACTTTTGCTTTGTACTCCATCACTAAGTTGGCTGTACGTAGCAGCCGCTTGTCGCCTTTGACCGTGAAGGTCCATTTCGAACCTTGGCTGCGGATGTTCAGGCCGCTAGTTTCGAGGTACTTGCCATCTTTGAGCGTCAGCGCCTCATCGTGGTTCAGCACCATTGTCACTTGCCCCGACTGTGCTAGGTCGAATTTGCTGTAAATACTGGTGATTTTACTACTCGCCATGTCTGGGAATTGGCTCTGGTAAAACGTCAGTTCGATTGCGTCCTGGTCGCTGTCGAGGAAGGCCAGCCATTCCTGGTTGAAGTCATAATTGAGGTCAATGAGCTTGTAAGCGATGAATGGTTTCAACATCCCTTTGACGGCATTCCCAAAAACCTCCCCGCCTTGTATGGCGGTGTACTTGAGGTTGATGATTAAATCGGCCAAGTTGTCGAGCTGTTGTGCGCTCTTTTTGCCGTTGATTTCGAGTCGCCAGTTGGCCACGGCGCCCGTGCCTTCGAACGGCAGGTAGCGGCTGTCGCCAAAGTTCATCTCAAACATGCCGTTGTTCTTCTCGTATTCGTCCACAAAGGAAAGTGCCACCTGTTGATTGGGCCTCCAGTCGCTGCGGATGCTCATCGGTTGGCTATCCTTGGGTTCCATCAGGTACTTGACCGCTTTCGGGTCGGGCTCAATGATTGTTTTATGGTTGAGCTGTGTCAGTGTGGCGTTCAGGTAAGCGCCTTCGCCGATGTCGAAACTGAGCGAGATGGTGGCCACCTGCCTGCAATAATGACCGGGGAAGTCGTAATCGAAATCAGATTCCCTGAAGCTGAACTCGCAGTAGCCTTTCATTTTCAGTTGGAGGAAGGCCATCGGGTCAAGGTCAATCAGTGAAATCTGCTTAGTAATCTCGAACCTGCGCTTGTCTGTTTCGAGGTAAAACTTCTCCATCCGGTTCAGGTCGAGGCCGAGGCGGGAGCCAGAAAGCAGGCCCTTGCGCTGGCTGTCCCAATAGACGGGTTGTATGAAATTGACCTCTGACTCCTTCAGTCCACGCTCGTACTGGAAGGCTTTTTCGGCATATTTGGCCATGTCGTAGGCCATTTTATAGGTCTGGTAATACAGCCCTGAAAGCTGGCTGGCCATCCATTGGTAAAGTTGCTGGTTGGTGAATTTGTCCCGCATGAAATTGCTCACCGCATTCCCCTGTTCAATTTGTTTTTCCAGCAAAGCAATGTCATACTGGGCAATGAGCTTCTGAATGTTTGCGCCAGCAATCTGCGCCTGTATTTGCTTGACGTCGCTCTCAGCCGTCACCAATTGCAAATCCCAGTCCTGTGCCATCCGTTCGTATTGCGCAGCAATGCCCAATGCTTCCCCAGTCATGCTCAATCCTTCTGCAAAGCCTTCGAGCACCTCGCCGACGGTTCGGATGCTGTCGCTAATGTTGGAACCTCCATATTTTACGCCAATGATGAATGGCCCCAGCAGTGAATCAGGCGCAGCACCACCTACTATGGCAGCGATGGTCTTCGTAATGCCGGAAGCTAGGTGTAGCGCTGCTCCTGCCGACATCAGCGAGATTTGGGCGATTTCAGTGCCCAGCATCCCCTTGTCTTTCAGGCGGGTGTAGTGGTTCAGCCGGTCTTCCGCACTTTTCTGGCTCCATTCCAGCGACTCGATGTTTAGTTCCGCTTCTCTCAGGCTGGCGGCTTTTATTCCCCTGGTTTGTTCCAAAATAATGCCCTCGAAATCCGACTGCATCAGCGAAAGCTTTTCGGCATCTTTCTTCTCCAGCGCCGAAAGCAGTGCGTCGCCAAACTGGTCGAGCTGTTGCACCAGTTCTTTAGCTTTCCCAAGCATGAACTCGAAACGGTAGTGCGGTACCGCAATCTGTCCACCCATCAGTACCTGCCCGATGGAGGCTCCGCTGCCGATCGCCTGTACGATGGACATTGGGTCAATTGGTGGCTCAAACAAAGGCAGCGGCTGCTTCTCGCCAATGATGTTAAGGCTTTGCCGTATTTTGTAAAGCCGGTCTTCCACCCGGTTCCAGTATTCGATGAACTGCTCGTTTTCTGGTATGTAGAAATAGAGGTTCAGGATGCTGTCATGCACCCGCACTGGGCCTTGCTCGGAGAGCACGATGTTGGGCGGTGGCGTGGTGGCCATCCCGTTCTCGATTTCGAGCAGGATGTCGAGGCTTGGCTCGTCCTCGTCTTTCGTATTCAGGCCTTTGTAGGTGGTATCTTCGGAAAGCAGCAGGTTGCCCAGCCCCTCCGGTTTCTGGCCGAGGAGGTCGTAGGACAGGATGTATAACATTCGGGCCTCGTTGATGCTTTCCTGGGTGTACTGCCGGAAAAGCATGTCTCCCCAATCGAGCAGGTTGTCTATGTAGGCCATGACGATGGCCTTGCGATAGGCAATCCTTCGCAGCGAAGCGATGGCGTGCGGGTCGAATGGGTCGTTCTCGAAGACCTGGAGCTGTGAATTGGGCGAGTTCATCAAATCATACTGGTCTTTAAGGCGGTCAATGACACCCATGACCTCCATCAAGCTTGATTTGGCTTTGGCATCCGTGATTGTTCCAACGAAGGCCTTTGCCGCCGTGGTGTCAATCCTTAGAACTGCCTTGTCGTCTCCTAACGCAAACGCTTTTTCACCAGTGAAATAAGGCATTGCGGCTTGTAGCTTGCGCTTCAAATCAGTGATTTCTGCGGGTTCCGTTTTACCCAATTTCGCAAGCTTGTCGGTGATAGCGGTGATGATAGCCGCTACGTCCACCGAGAAAAACGGCAGGAACTTCCAATAGTCGCCAGACATGGTTGGGTCAAATATGTACTCGTACCAAGTTTTCGACTGCTCGAACTTCTGGTCTGTGTTGAGTGCCTGTGCGATGAGGTAGGGCGCATGGAAGAATATTTCCCAGTAGTAAATGCCGTTGGAACTGTCGAAATCAAGGTAGGTGCTGATGGGCGTTACCCTGACCCTTGACCTATTTAGCGCAATGGTGCTTGGGTCCTGCGCATTTGCATTGTCAGCTTTGGAGAAAGCTGGCGTTTCGTCCACTTCCTGGGTTTCTTTGCGGAGCAACGCCGGAACGCCGCCCTCGAACAAGGTCTGGTTCAGCCGATAGGCAGTGCTGGTCGAAAGCCGGATGATGTCGTATTCCGCATCGCCGATTTCATACGGCATGATTGGGTCAGTAGCCTCGCCGCCGTATTTCACAAAGCTGTTTTCTTTGAACAGGTACAGCAGGTTTCCGGTGTTCAGCGCAGCGTCAATGCCGGATTTCATATCCTTGGAGAGGTTGCCCCAGTTGCCCTTGATAGGCTTGAGGGCAAATGTGTTGACCGTCATCAACTGTTCAATATTGCCAAGCGCCGTGTAGTTTCCGCCAGAAAAGAGGTAGGTTTTTGCGCCAATTTTGAAGAGCGCATCTACCGCCAAATTGGGCATCATTATTTTCTTTGGAAAACCAAGGTCTGTCTGGTCGGGTATTTTTTTGTTGCTGACTGTGTAGCGCACGATGTCGTCTTTCCTTATCAAGTAAATTTTGTCGCCGGTAGCAAAAGCAGCATCCACCCCTTCCGTCATGATTTTATTGGAAACAAGGCCCCACTTGGTGTCAATCTCGGCTTCGGAGCTGAGGTTGCCCGACACAGTGAATTTTGTGCCGTTGAAAAAGTAGGTCTTCTTGTCTGCTCCTTTGAAGGCGGCGTCCATCCTGTTCCAGCTAGGTAGGCCGTCCGGGTTGCCTGCCAGTAACTTTGGATAGCCCGCATCTATGAATTCGTAGAAGGGTTTCCCCGCCTTAGGATCGGGCATAGTGAGGTATTTGTCCTGGCTGAAGAAGTAGGTTTTCTTCTGGTCATCGTCATAATAAGCTGCCGAGATTTTGCTCCAATCAAAATTTTGGGATCGAGCATGTCCCCATTTTCCACTTACGGTCTTTCCGAGGCGGGCGAGGTTTCCTTCCATGAATTGTGGAAGAACAGTGACGTCCTGGGCAGTAAACTCAGTGTACTGGTCATTGAAGAAAAGGTAAAGTTTGCTGTCAGCGCCCCAAAGTCCCGTCTCAATTTTCAGATTTGGTGTCAGCGCTTCGATGTTTCTGGACAAAACCCGCTCGAATGTTTCGTTCAGTCTTGCAGGTGCGCTTTCAAATTTGCCGTCAATGAACGTGTAAGCCTTGTCGGCCGAAGTCTTGAAAATCAGGTTTTTGCTTTTCTGGTTTATGCCGAGGAGCATGTTGAACCAACTCAAAAGACCAAGCCCGGTGGTCGCATCACCGAGGTCAATCTCGTTGTAGGCATTGACGATGGTCTCGTCGTCTCTTATCTTCATCTCCGCTGGCACTTTGATTTTCAACTCCGCCAATAAGCCCACTAAATTGTTGGGTTTTGGATAGCCAGCCTCAATATCCTCATATTTATTGCCAGTGTATTTGATGTATTCCGTTTGGGTAAAAAGGTAGGTGTCGCCCTTGTACATAATGGCGCCAACGACCTTGGCACCCTGTGCGGAGAAGGAGTTGGCAACTTTTGCCTTGCCCCAAAATTCAGCTACCGGGCTCTTCACTGATGGGTTGCCCAAGTCCACGTAATTTTTATCCTTGATGAAGTAAATCTTACTGTCTGGACCGTCCAAAATGGCGTCGAAATCACCTTTCCCAAGTTGGCTGCCAAGCAATGAAAATATTTGGTCTTTGGATTCAGTTTTTAGGTCAGCAAAGTCATAGTTCCTGTTGGAATAGGTATAAAACTCATTGCTGCCAAACACAAAGGACTTGTTTACTGACCGGTAGTGGAAAGCAGCCGTGACTGACTTCAAACTGCTTTGCGGAAGCCCCCAACGCCGCTTGGCATCAGTAGTTTCCTGCCCACCTCCAGCGGGTATGGCCACGTACCTAGTGCCTTCGCCCACCGTATCAGTGTTTTGGAAAAAATAGTTGTTGCCATCCGGCCCGCCGAATGCGGCGTCTATTTTATTCCAGGATTTGGGCAATCGGCTATCGCTTTTAAGGGACTTCGGTAAATGTGCTTCGGTCAAACCAGTCGCAGCAGGCTTGGCCAGGAAGCTGCCGCCTTTGTGGTCAAAGCTGAACCAAGGGCCATCGGAAGAGTTTTCCAGTGTGTTCAACTGGATGATGGTGTTCTGGTTTACTTTTTCCCCATCCTTGAAAATGCTCAAAAGCGAGCTAATATTCGGCGTTGGGAATACCTGTCCTTTAGGATTCTTAGTCGCCAACAAGTTGGGGAACAGGTTGAACGTGTGCTCTTGTGGCACAATGGTGTCTACGAACTTGAACCCGAACCTTTGTGTCCAATTGAAAAAGTTCAGGAAAATATGCGGCTCCTTTGGCTCCGCTTGCCCTGGTGTCAGGGAGAAAAATTCTACGTGCGTAGATTTTAAGTTGTACCTGCACTTTATGACGATGTTCTCATAATCGAAGTTGCCAAGCTGCGTGGAGTTTTCCACGTACAGTTTGATGTCCTGAATGTGTTCCTTGTGTTCAAAGGCTACTTCCTGGCCATCCTCGACTGTGTTGCCCACTTTCAATATCTGAGCAGGCGACCATTCTTTGTTCAAATTGTAGTAGGAGTACTGAATTTTGAGTACGTCCCTTTTTTCCGGGTTTTCGGATTTGGCAGAATGGACGGTTTGTTTTCCTTCACCACCCGTCTGGGTCATGTTCACCACGGCGTTATCCGAGCTTTTATTTACCGTCTCGGAACTGGCCCAGAAAACAAACATGCGTCCGAAGGCATAAACCGGGAACACTTTTTCGGCGTCAATCTTCACGTTTACCTCCAGCCACGAGTTCCAATTGGCTCGGTTAGTGGCGCCTGCATCGAAGGATGCCGTGCGGTAAAAGAAACGCTCGGGGCTAGTGCGGGTAAGCCCGAAGAAGATGAGCTGGTTAATATTGGGCTGCCCCGGAAAAATGGAGGCATAGCCGCCCACGATTTTCAACCGTGATACTTCCGTGTAATAATCCAGGTATTTTTTGAAGACCTTTTCAACTTCATTATCATCCATGTTGCCTTGCAACAGGTCGGTTTCCAAGGTTTTGAAGGCAATCGTTTTGGTATCTCGCAGCTCTGGCCGAATGTAGTTTTCCGGGTAGAGGAAAACCTTCCGGTTGGCTTCCCAAACCCGGTAGTTGCGCATCCATTTCCACCAGGTTTTCAGCTTTGCTCTTGTGTCTTCGGTAATCGTATCGAACTGCTCCAGGTTGACGAAATAGCGGTGGATGAACAACTGCACGGCGGAAATGGCTTCCAATACATTGGAAGTGGTAGCTGCGCTGCCCATTTCCACATCTATCAGCATCAGGTTCGAAAGCTCCCTGGAATTGAAAACGCCGGGCGTGATGTGCACCACATAGGGCATCAGAACATCCCTTCTCAGTTCGTTCATTTCCGCATGGAACTGGTCGGAGAGGATTTTCCAGTCCTTGGCGCTGTTATTCAGGCCGAGGTAGCGGTAAATGCTGTCAGCTGCAAGTGCCGTATTCCCGGCGCTGTACCTGTTCATCCAAACGTTGGTGTAGATGTCAGAGGGGGCAGCGCCCATTTTGTCGGCTAACCCAAAAATCTTGTGCATGTTCAGCACGAGTTCCAAATCGAAGTTGACCTCGTATTGGTTTTCGACGGTGAGGAAGCCGTTTTTGCGCTTCACCCATTTCACCTCGTCCATGTCCCAGTCGAAGAGGCTGTTGAGGATGCTGTACGGTTCTTTTTTGTAGCCGTCGCCGCTGTAGAATAGGTCGGTCAGCGAGTGCTCGGCGTTGGTGGATTCGTTCAGCAGGGTGACGTATCGATGGATGATGCGGATGTCGTTGAGTAGGAAGTCGTTCCAACTGTTCCAGCGGTTGACGAAACGCTGTGGGTAGATACTGTCCATCACGGCGTAGCCGGTGTCAGTATAGCGCACATACTCGGGCATGCCTTCGCCAGGCGTTTTGATGAAGTAGGTTTTTTCATCAAAAACAAAAGCGCCGTCTATGCCGTCCTCGTAGGCGTTTGGCAGATTGCCCCAGTTGTTTTCCATTGGCAAAGGATAGCCTTCGTCCATGTACTCGTTGCCGAAGCTGCTATACTTTCCAAACTGGGTTCCTTTGAAAATGTAGAAGCTGCCGTCGGGTGCAATGAAAGCGGCATCGAGGGCAATGTTTTGCGGCTCGCCACTTTCCACCATTTGGCTGAAAACGTTTCTGGTTTTGCCCCATTG
>JAHEAS010000147.1 GCA_024642645.1 Saprospirales bacterium
CCTGGATTTTGGCCATGTCCTCCATGGTGATGGGGTACTGTGTAGCCATGTCTTCCAATGATGGGTCTTGGAAAATGACGAAGGGCGGTATATTCTTCTTCTTGGCCACTTCCCGGCGCAGCTCTTTCAACATTTTGACCAAAGTCTCGTCAAGAGCGGCGACTTTGCCCATTTCGTCATCAAGGTCAACCTCGTTGTTGTCGTAATCGTGGTTGAGTGGGATTTTCACCTCAAATGGATCCTCGATGAACTCAAGGCCAAAGTCGGTCAGCTTGAGCACGCCGTAGGTTTCGATGTCCTTTCGGACAAATTCATTGATGAGTGCGTGGCGGAAAACAGAGTTCCAAAAAAGCTCTCCTTTTTCCTTGCCCACGCCGAAAAGCGGCTTTTTGTTGAACTTGTAGTCCTTCATCTCCTTCGTCTCGTTGCCCAATACGAAGTCGAGGATGGTATTGATCTTATAATTTTCTTCGAGCGCCTTGATGGACATGAGTGCCTGCTGCATTTCCAGCTGTACTTCCACCTTCTCTTTGGGGTAGCGGCAGTTATCGCACATGCCCCCGCAGCTCGACTCTTCAAATTCTTCTCCGAAGTAAAACAACAGGAACCGCCTACGGCAGCCCGTAGTCTCCACATAGGAAACCACTTCCTGCATTAGCTGAGCACTCATTTCCCGCTCTGCCACTGGTTTGTCTCGAAGGAATTTTTCGAGCTTGGCCATGTCCTTGTAGCTGAAAAATGCGATACAGCGCCCTTCGAGACCGTCACGTCCACCCCTGCCAGTCTCCTGGTAGTAGTTCTCGATGCTTTTGGGAATGTTGTAGTGCATGACAAAACGGACGTCTGGCTTGTCGATGCCCATGCCAAAGGCGATGGTGGCCACAATGACGTCAATGTCTTCCATCAAAAAAGCGTCCTGAGTGCCGGAGCGGGTCTTGGCGTCAAGGCCAGCGTGGTAGGGTGCAGCTTTGATGCCGTTCACATTAAGTACTTGGGCAATCTCCTCTGTGCTCTTTCTGGATTGCACGTAAATGATGCCCGACTGGCCCGGCATGGTCTTGATGATTTGCACCATCTGCTTCATCGTGGCCTCTTTCTTGCCCTTTGGCCGAACCTCGTAAAAAAGATTCCCCCTGTTGAATGAAGACATGTAGGTATTTGTCTCCTGCATGTTGAGATTCTTCAAAATATCGGACTGGACCTTGGGCGTGGCCGTAGCGGTAAGTGCTATGATGGGAATTTCCTTGTTGATGGCATCAATCATTGTCCGGATGCGGCGGTACTCCGGCCTGAAGTCATGGCCCCATTCCGAGATGCAATGCGCTTCGTCAACGGCTACAAAACTGATGCTGACGTTTTGAAAAAATTCGATATTTTCCTCTTTGGTGAGCGTCTCAGGTGCAACATAAAGCAGCTTGGTCTTGCCAGCCACGATATCAGCCTTCACCTCTTTCATTTGTACGCGGGTGAGAGAGGAGTTGAGAAAGTGCGCCACTTCATCCTCGTCACTGTAGCCCCGTATACTGTCTACTTGGTTTTTCATCAAAGCAATCAGCGGGGAAATAATCAGGGCCGTACCCTCCATCATCAGGGCGGGAAGCTGGTAACAAAGCGATTTGCCACCGCCAGTTGGCATGATAACAAAGGTATCTTTACCGTCTAGGACACTCTGGACAATTTCTTTTTGATTTCCTTTAAAATTTTCGAAGCCGAAAAATTTTTGCAGGGCTTCGTTTATTCTGTCACTTACGCCTGGTTTCTCTGCTACTAACATCATTTCGCTGTGTGTTTAATTAATTGCCTTGAAAGTATAAAGAACTATATTCGTCGAGGAGCACGAAGGAGGAGATTTTCTTGGTGGTTAAAAGTAGTCAAAATTTCAGTTTTAAAACTAAGGTATCGAAAAAGATTTCCAAAAAAACCGATTTCAAGTTTTCGGGGTGCAAAACAAAGCCATTCACAAACTGGTGATTTTTTTAAAAAGTTGCCAAAGATAGAAAATGAGTTCCATAAGGCCAAATTATATTTGGTTGAAAAAAATCATTTGCTTAGGAAACTTTTAAAGTGATTTCGTCATAACCCGTATTCGCCTCATTTTCAGAACATTGTCCTTTTTTGATAGTCGAAACATGCGCAAAACAAATTTATTATCAACCTTCGGTCCTGTTTGCTGCTGTTTCTTTTGCTTTGCAATAAACAGTTGCACTCGCTTGGAACAGACTCATTCTGCACCTATCCCTGCTTTTTACCACTGGAAAACACAGCTCCACCTTTCCCAACACGAGCAGCACTACCTTGAGGCTATCGGCGGCAAAAAACTTTACGCCAAGTTCTTTGATGTGGACTGGGACGAAACCACTGCCCAACCTATGCCACTGGCTACCATTGAGTTGGATTCGGCCTTGCTTGGCAACTTCGAAATAGTGCCGACCATTTTTATCACCAACCGCACCCTGGTCAATCTGCCCATCCAACAAATGGATTCGCTGGCTGGCCTTATTTTTTACAAAATTAAATCCCTCGCCCTTCGGCCATTTTACGAAGCCCAATTTGACTGCGACTGGACGAAGCAGACCCAAGCAAAGTTTTTTGCCCTGCTCGAACGATTCAAGGATAAAGCGCCAAGGACAGCCCTCAGCGCCACCATCCGGTTGCACCAATTGAAGTATTTTGAGAAAACGGGCGTGCCGCCGGTTGACCGGGGCATGTTGATGTGCTACAACATGGGCGACCTCGATGATTGGGCGACCGAGAACTCCATCCTGGATATTGAGGTGGCAAAAAACTATTTGCCCAAGAACAGTGGAGCTGCCTATCCAATCCCATTGGACTTTGCCCTGCCGCTTTTTCGATGGGGTGTCCTCTTTCGGGATGGGCGGATGATAAAACTGCTGAATGACCTCAACGCTGCCAATTTGGAGGATACGAGCCGTTTTAAAAAAACAGCCAACAACCGCTACGAGGTGCTCAAAAGTACCTACCTGAATGCCCACTATCTATATGCTGGCGACCAGTTGCGACTGGAAGGTGTTTCGGAAGAGGATTTGCTGAAAGTGGCGACATTGCTGGGCAAATGGAGGAATGACACATCCCTGACAGTCGCATTTTACCATTTGGACAGCACCGCAATTTCCCTGTTTCCGAAGGAAAAAATAACGGAAGTGTTGCAGCGGTTTTGAGCGGGTTGATTCATCTTGGGTTTTTATCAAAATCCATTTCGTACCTTTCGGCTTTACATTTATAGTTGCAGCTCTTGATTTGCCTGCCCCTCTAGGGTGAGTTTCAGGGACTCTCGGCTGCGACTTGAAAACAACTTTGAGATGAAACTAAAATTCTGCGGGGCAGCCCGCGAAGTGACTGGAAGCGCCCACCTGATTACCCTCGATGACGGCTATACTATACTGCTCGACTGTGGGATGTACCAAGGCTACAGTGACCACATGAAGGATTTCAATGAAAAATGGCTGTTCGACCCCCGTGCCATTGATTGCATGATACTTTCCCACGCGCATATTGACCACTGCGGTCGATTGCCAAAGTTGGTTAAGGACGGTTATGAAGGGGTAATTTATAGCACGCATGCCACCCGTAGCCTTTGCTCCATCATGCTGCTTGATAGTGCCATGATTCAGGAGCGCGACGCAGAGTTTTTCAACAAGCGGCGGCGCCACGAGCGGGACAAGCGGGAAGCACTTTACAATGAGGAAGATGTAAAGGAGACGATGGGGCGATTTGCCAGTTTTGGTTATGGGAAAAAGTTTGAGGTGCGGCCCGGCGTAACAGTGGAGTTTCGGGATGCAGGGCATATCCTCGGCAGTGCAAGTGTAGCATTGGCCATTACGGAAGGCGGAAAAACCACAAAAGTCGGCTTTACGGGTGACATTGGTAGGCCCAACCGCCCCATTCTGCGCGACCCACAGCAGATGGACAAAATGGACTACCTCCTTTGTGAAAGCACTTATGGCGATAAGTTCCACGAGGCAGCACCACAGGAGATAGATAAATTGTTGCGCATCATCAAGCACACCTGTATCGAAAAAAAGGGCAAGCTCATCATCCCTGCCTTTAGCGTTGGGCGCACCCAAGAAATCGTGTATATCCTCGACAAGCTTGAAAGCGCGGGCAAACTCCCGCCAATTCCGGTTTACGTTGACAGCCCACTGGCCGTAAACGCCACGGTGCTCTTCGGCTCACATCCCGAATGTTATGACGCCGAACTCAGCAGTTATATCCTTCGTGACCCGAACCCCTTCGGCTTTGCCCGCCTGAAGTATATTAAAGAGGTAGAGGATTCGAAAAAACTGAATTTTTCCGAAGAGCCTTGCATTATCATTAGTGCATCGGGCATGGCCAATGCGGGCCGGATAAAGCACCACCTTTTCAACAACATCGAGAATCACCGCACCACCGTGCTCATTGTGGGATATGCCTCTCCCGAAACACCTGCTGGCCGCTTGCGTGACGGCACCAATCACCTGCGCCTTTTCGGAGAGGAAAAAATGGTTCGCTGTGAGGTGGAAATTATGGATTCGTTCTCCGCCCATGCAGACCGGGGTGAGATTTCGGACTTTTTGAGCAACCAGCGGCAGGCAGTCAAAACCCTTTTCTTGGTTCATGGAGAAATCGAACGACAGGAGAGTTTGAAGTCGCTGTTACAAGACGAAGGTTTCCGGAACATTGAGATACCAAAGCTTGGTGAGGAGTTTGAAATAGGGTAAAAACAGGTTGAAATCATAGCAGAACCTTCCCGAATGGCCGCTTCCCAATGGCTTGCTCTGGAGGGATTTTTATTGACGAAAAAATAAATGTGTATAGATTTGATTTTCAGAATAATTTAAGTTGTATCTTTGCGGCGTTCATTGAGTAATTTTCTGTTTAGCAATCGATACTCTTTTGGAAATTATTTCTACTCGTAGTTCTGCAAGCAAAGTCATCTAAAGACAGTTTTCCTGCCCTCGATTTTCTTCTTGCCCACTCGTCCGGTTTTTTTCCATTTATTTATTACTGCTCAACACCTAAGTTTTCTCAAGTTTTATTCATTTCAATTTTCATTATTAATGAACATTTTTGCAGCAAAACTGAGTTTCGACACTCAGTCAGACGACCTCCGCGAGGCATTCGAAGAATTTGGCGAAGTTTCTTCTGCCAGCGTTATCACAGACAAATTCACTGGTAAATCCAAAGGCTTCGGCTTTGTGGAAATGCCTAACGACGAGGAAGCTCAAAAGGCTATCTCTGAGTTGAACGACAGCACACTTGACGGACGTACTATCGTTGTCAAGAAAGCAGAACCACGTGAAGATCGTGGCGGCGGCGGTGGAAACCGTGGCGGCGGCGGTTACGGCGGCGGCGGTGGAAACCGTGGCGGCTACGGTGGCGGCGGTGGCCGTTACTAATTGAAGATTTGAATGCCTTCTGGCCTATGGCCTGAACGATACAGATACTTTAAAATGAAAAAGCCCTGGGGGAAACCCCGGGGCTTTTTGTTTTTTACACCACTCCGCACTCCACTCCCAACTCCTCCACGGCTTTCACCAAATCATTGCTAACGTTCACCTTCTTCGTTTTGGACATGAACGAAAGGCTGGTTTTATTTTCAAAATCTAGCAGCGTCATTTTCAGCTGCTGTTGGCCTTTGTGCTCCTTGCAAAGTGCTTCAAGTTGGTCAATCAGCGTGGGTGTCAAATCTTCCACCTTGATTTTAAGTGTAATAGCTTTGACGATGTTTTTTCCCGCATTTTCCAACAGCGTCACGTCTTTTACTTTTAGACTAAACTCGTCCTCTCGTCCCCAACGGGCTTCATAATTCCCGGTGATGAAAACGCAATTTCCCTGCTCGAAAAAGCCTTTGAACTTCATGTAGTCATCGCTGAAAAGATTGAGCTCTAAGGTGCCGTGGTAGTCCTGTAACACGAACGAACCCCAACCTGTGCCTTTCTGACTAATCTTGTGTGTTGCTTTCACTATGATGCCCGCTACTTTCACGGGTTGGCCTTTTTTCTCCTCCAAATCCTCCAGGGTGCAGGAAATGAAATTTTCCATCTCCATTTTGTAATCGTCGAGCGGGTGGCCGCTAATGTAGATGCCCGTTACTTCCTTTTCCCGTTCCAGTTTTTCGATGAGACTCCAAGGATTACACTTGGGCGGCTCTGGCTCCGCAATATCGAAAGCGAGGCTGTCACTGCCGAAAAGAGACATGGCGGCACTTGCTTGGCGGTCCTGCCAAGCATTGCCGAAGGCAAGCACATGCTCGTTGAAGCTGTCGTATTTCCCCGAAGGAGCGAAAAACTGCGCCCGGTGCCCCATGCCCGTTTCAGTATCTTCGAAGCGGTCAAAAGCACCGCCTAGCACCAGGCTTTCTAGTACCTTCTTGTTGGCGGACTTGTTGTCGAGGCGTTTCACAAAATCATAAATGGACTGGTACGGTCCGTTTTTGTCCCGCTCCTTCAAAATATCTTCTACCGGCCCTTCGCCCACGCCTTTGAGGGCGCTCAGACCGAAGCGGATTTGACCAGCCTTGTTAGAGGTAAAATCCGAGACCGACTCGTTGATGTCCGGGCCAAGCACCTGCACGTTCATGCGGTTGCACTCCTGCAGCAGCTTGGTGATGCCGGTGATGTCGCTCTTGTTGTTGGAAAGCACCGCCGCCATGAATTCGGACGGATAGTTTGCCTTTAAATACGCCGTTTGGAAGCCCAGCAAGGCATAACAGGTCGAATGGCTTTTGTTGAAAGCGTAGCTGGCGAAGGCTTCCCAGTCCTTCCAGATTTTTTCGCAGACGTTCTTTGGGTGGCCATTTTTCTCGGCACCTTCGAGGAACTTTGGGTACATTTTGTCCAGTACCGCCTTCTGCTTTTTACCCATCGCCTTCCGCAGTACGTCGGCTTCACCTTTGGTGAAATTGGCCAGTTTTTGCGAAAGCAACATCACCTGCTCTTGGTAAACCGTGATGCCGTAGGTATCCTTCAAATTGCCTTCCATCTCCGGCAAATCGTACTCGATAGTCTGCCTGCCGTGTTTTCGTGCGATAAAATCGGGGATGTACGGCAACGGGCCAGGCCGATACAAGGCGTTCATGGCGATGAGGTCGTCGAAAGTGGTGGGTTTCAGCTCTTTCATGTAGCGCTGCATCCCCGTACTTTCATATTGGAAAATGGCGACCGTCTCACCTTTTTGGAACAACTCGTAAGTCTTTTCGTCGTCGAGCGGAATGGTGTCAGGGTCAATTTTCACCCCATGTACCAGTTCTATGATTTTGACGGCGTCGTCAATGATGGTGAGCGTGCGCAGGCCCAGGAAGTCCATTTTCAACAGACCCGCCGATTCGGCCACGCTGTTGTCAAATTGGCTGACGAGCAGCTCGCTGTCCTTTGCCACCGTCACCGGCACATACTTCGTAATGTCGTCGGGCGTGATGATGACCCCGCAGGCGTGGATGCCCGTGTTCCGCACCGACCCTTCGAGCTTGCGTGCGGTTTGAATCATGTGGCCAATATCATCCTGACCTTTGGCTAAAATCCTGAATTTCAACGCCTTGTCCATGTCGTCAGAGGAGTTGAACTTGTCCCGGAGGTCGCTTTCGGACATCTCCAGTACATCCGCCAAAGAGGTGCCGAGTTGTTGGGGGAGGCTTTTGGC
>JAHEAS010000148.1 GCA_024642645.1 Saprospirales bacterium
TGTCCGATGCGCATGTTGAAATCGGTGCGCTCAAGTCCACGGGCTGCCAACTCACCATCGGTTGCATTGCTAGCAAGCGGACTAATGCTGGACTTCCGCAGGGAATCTTCCGGCATGTTCTGAATAAAATCAAGTTGGTCGCTGGTGAGGTAGCCAAGGCCGGGAGCCAATGTGCGGATATCGTCGATGGACATACGGCTGGGGTCAATGTTGTTCTCCCTGGCTAGACGCTCGATACCGTTGTAAACGCTAAAAATCTGGCCAGTGAGTTCTTCCATCCGGCTGGTCCAGTTGCGGTGTTCGAAATTTCCCGTAAAATTGACAAAGCCACCTTTTTTACCCAATGGCAAACCGTAGTTCAGGCCCAGGTCATAGCTCTCGCCGTCCATACCGCCCGTCAAAAAGTTGGATCCTTCGGATACGTAGGCACCCGTAGAGAAAGTTGCCGTTAGTTTGTCCACATCGTCTTTCAGGATGAGGTTGATGACGCCGGCAATGGCATCCGAGCCATATTGCGCAGCAGCACCATCCCGCAACACTTCGATGCGTTTGATGGAGGAGGCAGGAATGGCGTTCAGGTCTGTACCGACATTGCCCCGTCCAAATGTACCGTTCACATTTACCAGTGAGGACGAGTGGCGACGTTTGCCGTTGATAAGCACCAGTACTTGGTCCGGCCCAAGGCCACGCAAGGAGGCCGGGTCAATGTGGTCGGTCCCGTCCGAAATGGTCTGGGTGTTGGAAGTGAATGAAGGTGCTACATAATTGAGCATCTGGTTTAGGTTGGTCTGCGGTGCCGTGGCCAACAGTTTGCTGACATCCAGCACGTCAATTGGCACGGCGCTTTCCAGTTTGGTGCGGCCAGCTCCTCTGGAGCCTACCACGACGATTTCACTCAACGCTTGTGCATCGTCTTGCAGGGTGATATTCAGGGTGTTGCTTTCGCCGACTACCACTTCTTGTGTTGCATAACCGATGTAGGTTACTACAAGGGTGCGGGCATTTTCGGGCAAGCGCAAGCTGAAGCTCCCGTCCACGTCGGTAATGGTACCGTAGGAGGTGCCTTTTACCTGTACCGTTGCCCCAATCAAGGTGCCAGCGGCATCCGACACAACCCCCGAAATAACCCGCTGGGCATTTAGGGAAAAGGACAAGGAAAGCCCCATGAATAGTAAGAGTAATGATTTCATAAATAATTAATTTAGTGAAAGAATAGTAAATGAGCCTATTGCCAAAACATTGTTTTTAAGGAGGGAAATGGCAATTGTTCGGCCTTTTTTTTTAAGCATTTGGCTTAAGCAGTTTCGGAGTTAAGCAATGGATTTGGTTCAAGGAAAGGCGCTTGGAACATGGGAAGTTAAAAGCTGAGGCCGTCAAGTTAGTGAATATTTGCTTGGATTTCAAAATGATGGGCTGTCAAAGGTCAGGATTCTTAGATTTGCCCGAAATAGTGACCTATTTCAAATTTGGTTAACTTGCTTTTTTATGCTTGAGTCAATACGTTTTGTAAAAAGGGGCTTGGTGGCGGAACACCTCCAAAGAAACACTTCCCCGATGAGCTGGTAGGCGGCAAAATTCAAACTGCGCAAAATCTATTGGCGCTGAGTAAAAAAGCACATCAAATAAAAATATGTACCGAAAAGTAGAAGAATCTCAGACGTTGCTAATCAACACGCAGTCAAAAAATTTAGCTGCTCAAAATAGGAAGATAATCAAATTTGGATTTGGACAATCCCCATTTTTGCCGCCAAAATCTGTGATGAAAGCCTTGGAAAAAGCGGTTCATCACAAAGAATATTCATCTGTTCAGGGGGATTCGGAACTGCGGGAGAATATTGCCCGGTTCCATAAAGCACATAATGGGCTGCAAGTTTTACCTGAAAATATATTGGTAGCACCGGGTTCGAAAATATTGATTTACAATATCCTATTAGCATTTGAAAAAGCGGATGTGTTTATTCCAGCCCCAGCTTGGGTATCCTATGCGCCACAAGCAATGCTTGCTGGACACAATATTGTAAAACTTAAAACCTCGTTTGAAAATAGATGGAGAATAAATGCTGAAACCATCATGGATGCTGCGAAAAGCAAGATTCATGACATATCTATAATGATATTAAATTACCCTGGCAATCCAGATGGTTTAACTTATACGGAAGATGAATTAAGGGATATTGCGAAAGCGGCAAAAGCATTGAATATATTGGTCATTTCGGATGAAATATATGGCTTGCTTGATTATAGCCATACGCACCTTTCTTTTGCCAATTATTACCCAGAAAGAACAATTACCACCACAGGCCTATCCAAATGGTGCGGTGCAGGTGGCTGGCGTTTGGGTGCCGCCTTGCTATATGATAATATCGAACCTGAATTCAAGCAGGCGCTGATTGGGATAGGTTCGGAGACTTATTCCTGTGCGCCCACGCCAGTGCAAATAGCTGCACGGGTTGCCTACAATAGTTATGATGAAATGAAGGCTTACCTCGGCCAGCAGACGGAAGCCCTGCAGCAAATTGGTAATTACTGTGCAGAACGGTTAAGTTCGGTTTTTGTGCAAGTTCATCCACCACAGGGCGGGTTCTATATTTTCCCAGATTTTTCCCCTTTTAAAGCAAGGTTCAATGCCAGCGGGATTACTACCTCCAATGAACTATGCCAACGGCTGCTGAATGAAACGGGGGTGGCAATTTTACCTGCATCGGCCTTCGGGTTTGAGGAGGAGCTTTTAGCCGCAAGATTGGCTTTTGTTGATTTTGAAGACCCTATTGGAAAGTATAAATTTGACATTAATGTCCATGCTGCCAATGTGTTAGAGGGGATAGACCAAATATGCAAGTGGCTTTCAAAAATCTAAAAAGTTGCTTCCAGCATTTTTTATACCTTGCCATTAGCAAAGATTTGCAAGCAGTTTTGATTCAGAAAAAGCATGAAAAGCATCAATTTCGATAACGAAGAAAAGAACCGGAAACCAGCCAATTTTGGCCCATTCCGGGAGCGGCTGCATGAAATAATCTTCGAGGCAGAAACCCCGGCTGGCAAGCTCTTCGACGTGGTGCTGTTGGTGATGATACTCCTCAGCATCGTGGTGCTGATGCTGGAAACCGTACCTTCCCTGCAAGCCGAATGGCGGGATACATTCCTCATGCTGGAGTGGGGCATTACTATTTTTTTTACCATCGAATACCTGCTGCGGCTCTACTGTGTGTACCGGCCCATTCGTTATGCCACTAGCTTCTTCGGGCTGATTGACATCTTGTCCATCTTGCCGATGTACGCTGATTTTTTGATACCCGGAGCCCATTCGCTGCTCATCGTGCGGTCGCTGCGGCTGATGCGGGTGTTCCGTATTTTCAAGCTCGACATTTTTCTGAACCAAGGCAACCAACTGGTGACGGCCTTGCGGGCCAGCCGTGCCAAGATTTACGTTTTTATGTTCTTCGTGCTGCTGGTGGTTTGCATTTTTGGCTCGCTGATGTACGTTATCGAATCGCCCACCAACCCCGGCTTCGACAGCATCCCCGCTGCCATCTACTGGGCCATTGTGACCATTACCACGGTGGGGTATGGTGACATCAGCCCAATCACCAATACGGGAAAGTTCATCGCCTCCATCATCATGGTGCTGGGCTACGCCGTCATCGCCGTACCGACGGGCATCGTCACCTCCGCCATGATGCAACAACCAGGCAAAAGCTCGACCCAAAGCTGTAAAAACTGTGGCCGGGAAGGGCATGAGGCCGATGCTGTCCACTGCAAGTATTGCGGGGAACATTTGTAGGGTGGGGAGAAAGTGAAAAGTGGAGCGTTTTTTTTGACTTCCCAGCGAACAAGTTCACGATTACCTACCTATTAGGAATGTTCTTATTTGTGTTTTTGGGAAAGCCTTAGTAAATTTGGCCTCTCAATCTTTCCGAACAAACATTATTTCTGCCACAGCCTTTGCCCTTTTTCAATTCATGGCAGTTGTTTTTTAGTGGCCCAAAACACAATTTCGTGTTGGCCTCCTTCTCAAAAAAATAATATTCCCTTTCTAAAACCATTTGCCGACCCCGGTACCACAGAACTGTGTCACAAATCTTTTATTAATTAAACTCATTCACTTATGCACCGTAAAACGACTTTTACTTTTACACTATTTGTATGCCTGTACTTAGGCTTTTTTCAGGCTTCAGCACAAAATGTTCCTCCCATAGCTACAAAAGTTCTCTCCAAATCGACAGCTTTCCAAACTTTAAAACCCACGTCATTGCTGGAAAAAATGCCAAGTCAGAACTTAAAGGTTCAGGGCGTGGAAGAGGAGGTAGCCCAGGCTACGTTTTTTCAGCTTCAAGCAACCGAAATTCAAAAATTACTGCAAAACCCTACTGAATTGTTGAACCTGAACCTTCCGGTGAACGGCATGCCCGCCGTGGAGCTTCAACTTTTCAAGGCAGAGGTCACCACACCGGAATTCCAGGTACGGACTTCTGACAAAGGCGAAGTTTTCAACTACCAGCAAGGTGCCTTTTACTGGGGTATCGTGAAGGGAGATGCCAACTCGCTGGCTGCCATTTCCATCACGGGCGATGAAATCATGGGCTTTGTGAGCATTGGCAACGACAATTATGTCATTGGTAAAATGAAAGAAAGCAACGAAGGCGTCCATGTTTTTTACAAAGAAGGAGACCTGAAAATTGCTCCAACCTTTGATTGTGGCACCAACGATGAGCTGCACTACATGGGCAAAGACCCCGTGGGCGGCTATGAAAAAGATGCGAACAACTGCGTGAAGATGTACGTCGAGATTGACAACGACATGGTGGTGGCCAAAGGTGGAGTGACGCAAGCCACGAACTACGTGCTGGGAGCTTTCAGCCAAGTGGCCATTTTGTATGCCAACGAGTCCGTCAATTTTACCGTCAATGAAATCTACGCCTGGAACACCAACGACCCTTACACTGGGCCTTCTACCAGTAACTACCTCAGCCAGTTCCGCACCGCTTTGAACGGCAACTTCAACGGTGACCTCGCCCACCTCGTGGGCACAGAGGGCAGCGGCGGCATCGCCTATATTGACGTGCTTTGCAACAAACCATATGGGGTGGGGTACAGCGACATCAACCTGACCTATTCCAACGTGCCGACTTATAGCTGGACGGTCGAAGTGCTCACACACGAGATTGGCCACAACCTCGGCTCCAACCATACGCATGCCTGTGTTTGGAACGGCAACAATACACCCATCGACTGCTGTGGGTACAATGCGGGCTACGGCGAATCGTCCTGCGGCTCCAATTACAACTGCACCGTGCCCAACCCCGCTGTGGGTACCATCATGAGCTACTGCCACCTTCTCAGCGGAGTGGGCATTTCATTTTCGCAGAGCAACGGCGGCGGCTTCGGCCCACAGCCTCGTGCCAAAATTCAGAATAAAGTGTACAATGCTTCCTGCCTGACTTCCTGCACACCACCAAGTCAGAACGATGCAGGTATTTCCAACATTGTCGCACCTTCTGGTACCATTTGCCAGAACACGGTCAGCCCGCAGGTAACCCTGTTCAATTATGGGACAACAACCTTAACCTCTGTTACCATCCAGTACAGAGTGGATGCTGGCACTGTCAACAATTATAGCTGGACGGGTAGCCTTGCGAGCAATGCTTCGGTGGTGGTTACCCTGACGCCTTCGGTCACGTTCAGCAATGGCGCACATACCTTCACGGCCAATACCCTTAATCCAAACGGTACAAACGACAACAACCCGGCGAACGATTCAAAGACTTCCAGCTTCAATCGGCCCGCCGACCAGACTTGGTACCGTGACTTCGACGGCGACGGGTTTGGGAATCCCAACAATTCTACCATCAATTGTGTGCAGCCATCTGGGTATGTGGCCAACAACACCGACTGCAATGACAACAACTCCAGTGCTTATCCTGGTGCGCCTTGCAACGACAACAATGCCTGTACCATCAACGATATGCTGAACAGCAGTTGCAACTGTGTGGGCACTTTTGCCGATGACGATGGCGACGGCGTTTGCAACGCCAATGATATCTGTCCCGGTGGCGATGACAATGTGGACCTGAACAACAACGGCATTCCCGATTTCTGTGAGTGCTCACCGGCCACCAAGGATTTCTCAGTCAATCCATTGACACATACTGGTGCAGGTTCACACTCATCTTTAGCCAGCTTTTTGGCTGGAGATAAAAACGTGTCATTTACCATTTCCAACCTCGATGCGAAGTTGAATGGCAGTCCATCTGGCAGGTATGACGACAAGGTGACTGTTCAATATGTCAATGGAAACAACAATACAATAACTTATGGCACATTCTTGGGCAGCCAAGTTAATAACGTCAATGTCAACATTTCCGGGATTGTAAAATCCGTAACGGTTAGGTTGGAAGATGGTTATGATGGCAACTACGGCGGTACACTGTCCGTATCGTTTTCTTCCATCAGCTACTGCCTTGGCTGCACGGACACCGACGGCGACGGCGTCTGCGACGGTGTCGACCAGTGTCCTGGTGGCGATGACAACTTGCTCGGCACTGCCTGCAATGATGGCAATGATTGCACAACTGGCGATGTGTATGTATGTGGAAACAATGGGCTGCTGTGCCAAGGAACCCCTGTGCCGGACACCGATGGTGATGGCTGGTGCGACTTGGTGGACAATTGCCCAAGTCTTGCCAACCCGGGTCAAGAAGACTCGGATGGCGATGGACTTGGCGATGTTTGCGACAATGTGAATTGCAGTGTAGTTACCAGCAATTTTACACCAAATCCATTGACCCATACTGGCTCAGGCTCCTCTACTTCTACTGTCAATTTGCCCTCCGGTAATACCGATGCGGCATTTACCATCAATGACCTGAACAAGCAAGGTGGACCAAGTAACAGAAGGTACACTGAGCAAGTAACCGTCACCTATGAGGACGGATTAGGCGACACCCATACGCAAGGCGTTTATTCTGGTGACCAGTTTTCATCTGTGCCCATCAGCATTCCCGGCGTTGTACAATCGGTGACCCTCACGCTAACGGATGGCGATGGGACCCCGACGATACTGACCATGAGCATCAGCATGACGGCTGTGACATCTTGCGGGCCAGCAGCACCGCTGCCTGGCGGCAGCACCAACGGCGATATTGCAGGTCAAAATTTGCAGGAGTCGATTTCGATGTACCCGAACCCGGCCAAAAACCAGGTGTCGCTTAGGTTCGCTCAATCGCCAGAAACTGCGGAGATTACGCTGACCAACATGCTAGGCATGCAAGTGGGCCGCTATGAAATAGCAGGGCAGGATTTCTTGCAAATCAACCTCGACGACATGAATGTTGCGACCCAGTTCCTGTTCGTAACCATCCGGATACCCGGCCGTCAGACGGTGACGAAGCGGTTGATGTTATTGAATTGATACGGGCCAGAAGAATTATAGCCTAAGATGAAGATGGGCTTCCACCAATTGGCGGAAGCCCATCTTTTTATTGGAATGCACGCATGCCTACTGTGCCTGCATGGTTAGGATATAGATGTTCTGTGCATCAAAATCGGGTACAGGCCTATTCGTAACAGGCGGGGCATTTTTAACTAAATTCCACCATAACTTGGAACTGATTTTTTTTTACCATAAATTTGCATTCTCT
>JAHEAS010000886.1 GCA_024642645.1 Saprospirales bacterium
CCAAGCCACAAAATCAACAGCAGAAGCCAAGGCCGGAGAAGCAGGAAAATTCCGGCTCGGAAGAGAAGTCAAAATGGTCCTCCATCTTCAAAGAGCCAAACACGGGCAAAAAAGGCTTTGTGATAAAAAGCGACCGGGACGAAATGTCCAAGGCACGGGATGCGAAGAATCGCCGTGGCGGCGGTGGCCCTCCAAGGAGTGGCAAAGGAAGGGGGAGGTAGTTTTATTCCTGACTTTCATGCAAGCGGTGGCATCTTTTAGGAGGTGCCACCGCTTTTTTGTTTCGGGCTTGAACCGAGCGCAGATATGATGGATTAGTAGGGGTCTGAGAACTTGAATTATCTAAGTTGAGCGAAATAACGATATGAACTCAGGCATTATTTACAGCATTCCATTTTCCATTCCTTTTTCTGTAAATTTGTCACATGAAATTTAACCGAATAACAATCAATCCAGCCCAAATGGACGGCATGCCCTGCCTGCGTGGTATGCGAATTCCCGTTGCAACCATCGTGAACATGGTTGCCCAGAACATGACAAGGGACGAAATCTTACGGTTTTACCCTGATTTGGAAAAAGAAGATATTCAGGAAGCGCTTGAGTTTGCGGCAGAGACGCTAAGGGAAAGAACCTTGCCACTCATCTCAACGAATGCCGCATGAAGTTCCTTGTTGACAATGCCATCTCCCATTACGTGGCGGAAGAGTTGACCAAACTTGGACATGATGCTATCCACGTTCGGGATATTGGCATCCAACATGCCAAAGATGAAGTGATATTTACAGCGGCTTTTGAAAGCAACCGCACTATTATCACGGCAGATACCGATTTTTCATTTTTACTTTCTGTTTGGAAAGAAAAAAAGCCCTCCGTTATTACTTTTAGAAAAGGAGCAGAAAGCAACCCTTTCGAACAAGTAAACCTTTTGAAATTGAATCTGAACAAGGATGTACTGGAGGCTATTGAAATTGGCAGTATTATCATCATCGAACCGCATCGGATACGGATTAGGGCATTGCCATTGAATTGAGGCTTCCTGTTGTTTAAAGTCTATCCAAGCTCTAGTATCCCAAGTCATGGTCAGCTCACAACTGATCACCCCAGGTAAATTAGCACCCATCCCCTTCAACACTTTGTTCTCTCAATTCTTGCGCTTATTTTTGTTGAAAATCATCGAGCATGGACTTGAAAATAAATATTGGCTACCAGCAATTTTTTGAACTAATCTCACAGCTTCCCGCTGCAGAACTTGAGAAGCTGATGGTGGCCATCCAAGCAGAACTAAAGTCCAAAAAGCAGAAAAAGCAGAAGACACCACTCCAAGAGTTACTGCTGAAAGCGCCAACCTGGACGGAGCAAGAATACCAGAATTACCTCGAAGTAAAAGCCCACCTCAATCAATTCCGCACCGCATGATACTGTTGGACACTTCCGTATTGGTGGAGCATTTTCGGAAAAAGGACAAGACCAGTACCTTCTTTTATCACCTTGCCGAACGCCATGATGAATTTGCGATTTCCACCATTACCCACTATGAAATTTTTTGCGGCAGCAACGATTCCCAAGATGCTTTCTGGGAAGTGCTTTTCAATAATTTGACCATCTTACCTTTCGACGTTTCGTGTTCTATGGCGGCCACAAAAATTTACAAGACATTGAAAGCCAAAGGTTTGTTGATTGATTTGGCGGACTTGGCCATTGCCGCAACGGCTATTGCCCACGGTGTTTCCCTATGCACACTGAACGAAAAGCACTTCAAGCGAGTAGAAGATTTAAGCCTGATTATGCAGGGTTGATTGAACTTCCCACCCCCTATCTTTGTCCTTTAAGCTCGCAATTCTACCTTCGCCACCATGTCCATTTTCCACCTAGATAGCAACTACAAGCCCACCGGCGACCAGCCGCAAGCCATCCGACAGCTCGTCGAAGGCGTGAACAACCACGAGCGGGGCCAGGTGCTGCTCGGCGTCACCGGGTCGGGCAAGACCTTTACCATCGCCAACGTCATTGCGCAGCTCGACCGCCCGGTGCTGGTGCTCACGCACAATAAGACGCTCACGGCGCAGCTCTACGGCGAGTTCCGGGAGTTTTTCCCCGACAATGCGGTGGAG
>JAHEAS010000887.1 GCA_024642645.1 Saprospirales bacterium
TTCACTGAAACCCTCTACCGACGTTTACGTTTGACTAACTTTGCCGGAGGCGAAGAAAAAATTACTGCCAATCGGCCATGATAGAAACCATTTTACTTTACGGCTTCGTGGCCGCCACGGCGGTTCAGCTTTTTTTCTGGTTATTTATCTTCGGAAAACTGGCGAGGCATCCAGTAGAAGAAATTACCGACCAAAAAGCTACCACCGCCCACCGCCCACCGCCTGCCGTCCTTCCCTCCGTCTCCGTTATCATCTGTGCCCACAATGAAGCGGAAAATCTGGAACACCACCTCGACCGTATTCTAAATCAAACCTACCGTTCCCTTGAGATTCTCCTAGTACTCCATAAATCATCTGATGATTCTTTTAATATATTATCATCTTTGCAACGCAAGTTCAATCATTTACGCATAGTCATTTGCGATGATGAGAGAATAGGAAAAAAATTCGCCCTAGCGAAGGGGATTGAGCAGGCTAAACACCAAGTTCTTTTACTTACGGATGCCGACTGCGTGCCAGCAAGCCAAGATTGGGTTCAGGGAATGGTAGCTGGCATGGACGAGAATACCCACATCGTGCTCGGCGTGGCGCCTTATGACGAAGCTCCTGGTCCCCTGAACAAATTTGTCAGGTACGAGGCTTGTTATACTGCGATGCAGTATTTGTCCCTCGCACTTGCCGGCCATCCCTATATGGGAGTTGGCAGGAACCTGGCTTACCGAAGGGAGCTTTATGAGCGTACAGGCGGCTTTCGCAGTCACGAACACCTTGCCTCCGGCGACGACGATTTGTTCGTCAATGCGGCGGCAAGACGTGGAAAGGTCGGCATCCGGCTCAACCCTCGCACGTTCGTTTATTCTAAGCCCAAATTAACCTGGCGGGCGTACTACCGCCAAAAGACGAGGCATTTTTCGACCGGTTCAGAATATAAAATTAAAGATAAATTTATTCTTAGTTTGTTGACTGTGAGCCACTTACTACACTATTTTTTCGGAGGCTTGTTACTGATATTCAAAATTAGCATAATATTTGCTCTATTGGGATATGCGGTGAGAATGGGTGTAGTACTGGCTATAGGCAGCGTAATTCTCGACAAGTTGCAGCACCGTTCGTTGCGACTTTGGCTCCCAGCCCTTGACAGCTTGCTGATACTTTACTATCTCGTGTTCGCACCGTCAGTTCTCATGAACAACGACGACACCCAGCGATGGAATTAACACTTACGAAACACCCAGTTAGCAATCCTACTAGGCTTTCACCCAAGGCATCCGAAGACTACCAACTAGTCACGGCGGCCATTGCAGGTAACCAACAAGCCTACTCCACCCTTCTCGAACGCTACCGTGCAAGCGTGTACAACCACCTTTTCAAGATGGTGCGCAACCACGATGATGCGGAAGACCTGACCCTCGAAGCATTCGGCAAAGCCTTCAACAAGCTTTCGACCTATGCGCCACACTACGCCTTTTCCACTTGGCTTTTCAAAATTGCGGTTAACAACTGCATTGACCACATCCGGAAAAAACGCCTACATTTTCTATCCATTGACCAACCGATGGAGGCCAATGGCGACAAGGATTTCACTGGCACCATCCGCAACTATGCCCGCAATCCGGAAGAAGAGTTCATCCGCCAGCAGCGCCTGCAAATGGTGCGCTCTGTACTCTCGCAACTCAGCAACAAGTACCGCCTCATGATTGAGCTGCGCTACTACGAAGAACTGAGCTACGAGGAAATTGCCACCGAACTGGAAATCCCGCTCGGCACGGTGAAGGCCCAATTGTTCAGGGCCAAGGAAATGCTTTATACCATAATGAAAAACCCAGGGGCGATGGCTTACTTGGAAAGTAACCACCGGGCGAATTGATAAGTTGGCAGCTTGCGGTCGGTGACTGCTACCTCCGAATTTGAAACCGACTGAAAAAGGTATTGGAAAATTATGATGGATAAAAGGCTCTGGCGCTGCTGGGGCCTTTTTTTGTGGGTGGCTGCTGCCGGAGCCTCACAAGTTACGCTGAGCTAAACTTGCGAGAGCGGGGTGATTCTTCTTTGTTCAAGTTGTGGTAAACTCAAACTTAGAATTTTCACCCTTTTTATCGCCCAAAATTTT
>JAHEAS010000888.1 GCA_024642645.1 Saprospirales bacterium
TTTTGCTCGAAGGCAATGATGTGCGGCTAAGTGGACAAGACGTTAAGCGGGGCACTTTTTCCCATCGCCATGCCGTGCTGCACGAAGAGGATACGAACCAAGAGTACAACCGCTTGGATGGCTTGAGCGAAAAACAGGGCAAGTTTCATATTTACAATTCGCTGTTGAGTGAATACGGGGTGTTGGGCTTTGAGTACGGTTACACACTTGCTCGGCCCGATGCATTGGTGATTTGGGAGGCACAGTTCGGAGATTTTTTCAACGGTGCACAGACGATGGTGGATCAGTTCATCATGTCGGCCGAACGGAAATGGCAACGGATGAGTGGTCTGTGCATGTTCCTGCCGCATGGCTACGAAGGTCAGGGGCCTGAGCATAGCAGCGCCCGTTTGGAACGTTTTCTACAAGGCTGCGCCCGGAACAACGTGACGGTGGCAAATGTGACCACACCAGCCAACTTGTTCCACTTGCTGCGCCGCCAACTAATTCGTCCCTTCCGCAAGCCACTGGTCTTGATGACGCCGAAAAGTGGCCTGAGAAACCCGGAGTTTGTGTCTGAACTAAAAGATTTTCACACAGGAACCCGTTTCCAAGAAGTGATTGACGATGCGGGCGCAAAAGCAGCCAAGGTGAAAACACTCTTGCTCTGCACCGGGAAAATCTACTACGACCTGCTTGAAAAGCAGCGCACCGATAAGCGGGAGGATGTGGCTATCGTCCGCCTCGAACAACTTTACCCACTGCCGGAGAAGCAGTTGGACGCTATTTTTAAGAAATACAAAAACGCAAAAATCCGTTGGGTACAGGAAGAACCCGCCAACATGGGGGCTTGGACGTATTTGCTGTTTCAATTAAACGGCAAACGCTCATTGGAACTTGCCTCACGGGAAGCGGCTGCCTCACCCGCTGTCGGCTTCAAAAAGCTGCACGACATACAGCAAGTGGAGGTAGTGATGAAGGCGTTTGAATAGCAAGTGAATGATATGAGTACCAGAGAAGCCCCATCAGGAATTGAATTTCTGTTGGGGCTTTTTCTATTTAAAAAAAAACCAAACTCGCTAAAACTAGACCGAGAATTGCCAAAATGAAAATTGCTAAATAGGAGATGCTTGAAATGAAAAATTTAAAGATTGTCTTAATCCAGCCTTGCTTATAAAATCGTTTCATGGCAAACATCGGGTAGAAAGCAGAAACAAAAAAGGTCATTAGCCCAACTGGCTCTGAATACTTCCCCAGCCAATCAACCGCTAAAAGCACAATGGAAATTAGCAAGAACAGAAAGGAATGTACATGGAAGGAGAAAATCAGGTTTTCGAGGTAAAAATAATTCCTGCGGAAGTACAGCATTTTCAACACCAATGCCAACATGGGCATCATCACCAGCATCATCCAAATGGTATTGCCAAGTAGGTAAAAAATGAAGTTATCGCCTTTTTTATTAAGCTTTATTTGTTGTCTCACTAGTATCCTTGTCCAGAAGCCCTGAATATTATATGCTTCCAAAATGCTATCCTCTGACATGTACTCTATATCCTCAACAGCAAAATTCTCTTTATTGGATTCATCCAAAAAAACACTAAGAAATCCCCTTTGAATTATGGTCTCCTTCTCACTATTATGGAAAAACGATGTCCATAATGGAAGACTATCATTTTTAGCACTGATATAGCTGCTGTCCAATTTAGCCAACAGTGTATCTAAGGCGGCTGCAGCATTGCGGCTGTGCAGTGTAGCTGCCGTTGACCTTCTTAAAGAATCGAGCTGGAGATAAAAAAGATGCTTCTGGTGAAGGAGCTTGGTTTGATTAAATGATTGGGTCAAGTCTTGGGGTGCGCTGTTGCCAATCTTTATCGAAAGTAAGGCAATTAATAAAGCGCCTGATATAAGAAACAACCGCATGGGATGGTAGTACCGAATATGTTTTCCTTCGAAATAGTTTACCGTCAGTTTGCCAGGAATGGCCAAAGCTCCCAAGGTCCTAAAAATACGGTTATCGAGATTGAACAAATTGTCGAACAATTGCGACAGGAATTCCTTGAAGGTGAAGCGCCCATCGTGGTTGCGCTGGCTGCAATTTGGGCAGAAATTGGCGTCTTTTGGCAGTGGATA
>JAHEAS010000889.1 GCA_024642645.1 Saprospirales bacterium
ACATCGCATGGGTCGGCGTTAGGACCTGTATTTGGTATGCCGGTATAATTGGTATAATGGCCGAAAGTGGCATCCATATCCCAGAGTGTATAACGCCATTTTTTTGCGCCGCCATCGGGATTGCGACCACGCCACCAAGCGGTATTCCAGTTGAGCCAGTCCTTACAAACGCTGTGCTGATTGATGATGACATAATCTATCAGGCTGAGGAAATCCAACTGCTGCCCAGCATTGGCATAATTGGCCGCTATGGCCATATTGTTATTCAGTATAAAATTTTTAAGGGTGTACCAATCCGTGGATGTACCATATTCTGACCAGGTATTGCCCCATGTTTTTATATAATCAATATCGAGTTCATCCTGGTCATAGTAATACTTGGTAAAATCGGAATCGTCCACTTTTTCACGCAAATCATATACGCCCCAATATTGACCATTGACATACAGCACGCAGGACAGGTGCGTCCGTACATCCAAGTTCAAGCCGCCGTGTTGGGCAAGGGTGTGGACGTAAGAATCCCGGATATGAGCGCCGCCGGCCGTCGGATAATTATCATTGGCTGCTGCTTTAAGTATAAGGCGCTGGAATTTCTTCCGTGTGCGTTCTTTGAAAAATTGGTGATTCAGCTCGTCGTCATATCCCATTTGGTCACGGGTAATCCAGTCAATGCCGCGTTGGGGGTAAGCCCAGGAATCGTTGCCATGTTTATTGAATTCGCCATACCCGTCGGATTCAAGCATATTGTTTTCGAAATATTCAAAAGAGCCGGAACGTGGGGTTTGTGAGCCGTTCATCAAGTTCAGCACATTATTTCCCGCAATAGAAACGACTGGAACCGTATGGTTTACATTGATGAAATAAGTATGGTAGGTTACAAAACCTGGTAACGTCTGAGGACTTAAACTGAAAGCACACGCTTTCAATACCGTCGTCGTTGCAATATTCAGTGGCGTTGAATAGAGCGTGGAAGTAATAGTGGGTTCACTTCCATCGGTCGTGTACCGGATAGAATTACCCGAGTCGGTGCTTAAGCTCACGAAGATGTTGCCCGGATAAAAACCAGCATCCTTGCTCGCCTGGACATCAGGGGCATAGCCTAAATAAGAATTGGAATTATTGGTAGCGCCCGGCGTTGGGGTGGTATATATTTTCCACGTCGAACCGCCATTAGGGTTGCGGCCATAACTGTGATTGACTTGGTTCGGGATGCCAAACGTATAAATATCGGCTGTTGTGCCGTTCGCCATGGTCAAGACGACGGATTCTGCTTTCGTCTGGGTTAGCTTGAAATTGGTATGTAGAAAAGCCCCTTGAACCTTGTCCTTTCCTGAGCAAAATACCGTGCGGTAGGCCCCCGCAGCGATGGTCTGTCCGTTCGGTATGACCCATTTTTGAGGATTGGCCGGGTTGTCACTTAAAAACCACCCGCTCAGGGTTACGGCAGTTGAGCCACTGTTGTACAGTTCAAACCAATCCTCCCGGTCGCCGTCCCCGTCGGTCAACCCGTTCAGGTTGGAAGCACAGATTTCATTGATCAGCACCTGTGCGGACAGTTCGGGCATGGACAAGCACAAAGTCAGGGCGAGGAGAAGTCTATTCATCGTGAGATTGGGTTTAGTGACGAGGGTAAAATTAGCAAATTCTGTCACCTAGCCCGCTTTGCACAAAACTTATAAGAGCACAGCGTACCCCCATAGTCGCTCATAGCTCACTGAACATCCAATAACTCCCTACTGAATTCCACCGTGTTCACCTTCCGGGTGTTATAGTTTTTCAGGTATTCTCGGTGTTCGGCATCCGAGGGGAAGGATTGTTCTTCGCCATAGGGATACCGGGTCATGGCATGAAAAGGCAGCGGTGCTACCGTTTTGCCATGGGCGGTATTTAAATCACCATCCTTAATCCAGCCTTCGCTGTAAATCAGAAAGTCTCTTTTCCAGCCGTTTGGCAGTGGCGGCAGGTTTCGAGGGTCAAAGGAAACCGTCACCTCGTCGCCGGAATTCATGATTAACAACCTATCGTCAGCTGCCGTCAGCAATGGCGTCACCTCTCCGAAACGAGTATAGTTTCCGATGAGGTCTCTCCATTTTTGCCCAGTTGTGAC
>JAHEAS010000890.1 GCA_024642645.1 Saprospirales bacterium
GCTGGCACTGTTGCCGACAAATGGGGATGGACCGTGCCCATCATGGCTGAGGAGCTGGTTTCCTAATTGAGTATCAAAAATGGAAAATGGAGAATTCGGCAGTACTGAACTTCTCCATTTTTCATTTTTGATACTCACCATTCCTCCTAATTTGGCATATCTGCCACGAAAAAAACCTTTGCAGCGCTTTGAATTATACTTGGGTATTCCGCTCGCTTCATTCCCATAACTGCATTCTCACTGCCTCTTTGGACTTAATTTCTGGTTTGCTTCGCAAATAATAGGGTGTCCGAACCCACATTAAGCCACCACAATATCCGTATCCACCTCCTTCGACCAAGCCAAAATTCCACCTTTCAAATTGTACAAGTTTTCAAACCCTGAAAGGTCTTCCAACTCCCGAATAGCCTTGGCGCTACGCACCCCACTGCGGCAATAGATGACTACTTTTTTATTCTTCGCAATGCGGTGGCTAGCAGCGCTGACCGTGCCGAGTGGGATTAGTTCGCCGTCAAGGTTTGCTGCGGCAAATTCGTGTGGTTCACGCACGTCAACTAGTTGAAAATCAGCGCCTTGTGTTTGCCAGTCGTAGAGTTCTTGTACCGTGATTTCCTTCACAGGCCGTTGCTCACCGGGCGATTCCACGCCACAGAACTGCTCATAATTGATGAGTTTCGTGATTTTTGTGTCCGGGCTTTTCTGCACCTTTAGTATGCGGGTCGTGAACGAAGCGGCATCGAAAAGAAAGAGCCGCCCGGCTAATGGTTCGCCAACGCCCGTCAGCACTTTGATGACCTCGCTGGCCTGCATCGAGCCGATGATACCCGGCAAGACGCCAAGCACGCCGCCCTCTGCGCAGTTCGGTACGAGGCCCGGTGGTGGTGGCTCGGGGAACATGTCCCGGTAGTTTGGCCCACGCTCTGTTTCAGAAATTGGGTAGTTGAACACGGAAACCTGACCCTCGAACTGGAAGATGGAAGCGTAAACGTTCACCTTGCCAGCCAGCACACAGGCATCATTGACGAGGTAGCGAGTCGGAAAATTGTCTGTCCCATCGGCCACCACGTCGTAGTCAGCGATAAGTTCCAGCGCATTTTCACGGGTAAAACGGGTTTTGTAAACCACAATATCGAGGTGTGGGTTGAGGGCAATAAGGCGTTCTTTAGCTGTTTCAGCCTTCGACTTTCCGATGTCGTCGGTGGTAAAAAGCACTTGCCGCTGGAGGTTGCTGTCGTCCACGGTATCGAAGTCCACGATGCCGATATGTCCGACCCCGGCGGCAGCCAAATACAGCAAAACCGGGCTTCCGAGGCCACCAGAGCCGATGACGAGCACCCGGCCCGCCTTTAGTTTTTCTTGTCCCTGCAAGCCGAATTCCGGTATGGCGATGTGCCGAGCGTATCGGGCGATTTCGGCGGGAGATAGACTGGTATTCATGTTTGAAAATTGAGGATTTGAAGATACGAGGATTTGAGGACTTGAGAATGCGGGGGAATCAAATCTTCGCATCCTCAAATCTTCAAATCCTACATTTAAATGCTGCCCCCAGCAATAGCCGGAACGATGCTAATTATTGCATTGGAGGCAACAGTGGTTGCTCCTTTTTGCAAGGAGTTGATGTCGTCCTCACCGAGATAGACCCGGATGAAGGAGCGAATGTTCCGACTGTCGTCGAACAGGTGGCGTTCCAGGCCATTGTGGGCATGGGCCAATTGTTCGATAGCCTCCTGCACGGTGTTGCCAGTCGTTTCAAAGATGCTGGTGTTGTCAGTAAATTTACGCAAAGGCGTCGGGATGATAATTTTTGCCATGATTTTTAAGATTGTTGAGTTGAGATATTGTTGGATTGTTAAACAGTTGCGATTGTGTCTTGCAGTACTTCTTCCTCTTGAAATTCCTGCATTTCGTCCTTTAGCCGCCAGCTTTTAAGGTCAGCCACAACACCGTTCATCACCGAAACGATGACATAAGAAAAATAGGGCATAGCCACAGCCAAATCATGCTCGGAAGCGATCGCTGGGTGGTTGGGGTGAGAGTGATAGACACCGAGAAGGGTAGTGTCGTTTTGTAGGGCAAATTGTTCGGCCCGCAAATAATCCAGTGGTGA
>JAHEAS010000891.1 GCA_024642645.1 Saprospirales bacterium
GAGTACACCATTGTCAAGTGTGGCGCTCACCGTTTTGGAGATATAACCGTTCGCGGAGTAAGTCACATCGAAAACGCCTGGAATAGCCTGACCTGTTTTGTAAACACCATCAAGCCCTGTGGTTGTGGCATTGGCTTGACTGCTAGCGATATGCGCACTTGCACCTGCAATTGGAAGGCCAGTAACAGCATCCGTAACAGTACCTTCGAGCCAACAGGCACGTACATAGTTAGCACCGCAAACAAAAAGGCCATTGCCAATATCGGTCAACAGCACAATACCGGAAGGCAGGAATGGATAAGCACCCCAGACACCGTTGTAGCCGCCATTGCCTCCAAGAAAGGAGTCCCAGTTGCCGACTTCAATAACATTTTCAGGGCGAGAAGCATCAGCAATGATGCCGCCATCCGTATAATAGGAAATAATTAGCCAGTCGTTCCAGACGTGCACGTTGTGTGGAATGACGTTAGCACCTAAAGTGGCTATTGGCCTGAACTGGTCAAGCTCTTGGATATTGCTCAGGTCAGAAATATCGTAAACACCGATTGGGGCATTTGCCTTTTCGTCAGTAGTGAAAACTACGTCACCAGCATCGTTCAACCAAGCATTGTGAGTGAAGTTGAAAGGTGTCTGCTGCTGTCCTAGTAGCGTGATATTACTTTTATTGGAGACATCATAAATGGCCAATCTACCTGCGTAAATTTCAGAGGCATACATCTTGTTGTCACGTACGTACACGTCATGTGCGTAGTTGGCTGGAGCTGCTGCCACATATATTGGAGTACCTGGTGTGGTGAAAACATCCGCAATGATCATCCCACCGCTGTTTACGTTCGCACCAGCGATGTAAGCGTAGCCAAATTCATCGATGTAGATATTGTGGGCCGTAGTATAAGTGCCCAAGCCAGGAATGGAAGGCGACCAGTTGGTTGCAGTGATATTTCCCGGCGCATTGGTAAGGTTTATTACCATTAAACCGCCGCTTGTTTCGTTGATGACATAGGCATAGTTTCCCCATGTTTTGATGTCACGCCAGGTGGAGTTGGCGCCAGGCAAAAAAGCCACTTCGACTGCGTTGTTGGGGTCGGCGAGGCTTACCACGGAAACTCCCGTTACTGTACCAACTATGGCGTATTCAGTGCCATCGTCTGGGTCCACCCAGCCCCAAACATCGTTGAGGTTTTGGGTGTAGTCAATCTGGTCGAGTAGGGTCATGTTTAGCTGGCCAAAGGCTTGGCCCATTGCGCCAGCAAACAATAAAGCGAATAGAAATTTTTTCATAACAGGATGCTTAGTTTGTGAAATAAAATGAAGGTCTTAATGAGAATTAGGTGTCGATTTTGAAGGAGGGCAAAGATAGTTTTTTTCAGAAGGTTCAAGGGTTTCACATGCAGCAAAAGCAATATTGGCAAACTGGTGACAAAACGGCCACCATTTACAAAGTCTGTCCATGTGATTTGACAAAAAGTATTGAAAATATTGCTCAAATCCCCCAATGTAGGCTCACCACGACGTTGCGACCGGGCGCATTGATTCCACTGGCAAAACTGCGGTAATTCAAGTCGGTAATGTTTTCGACACCGATTTGGAGCCGCAGCAATTTAGTCAGCTGCCTGCCAACCCGCACGTTCCAAGTCTGCCAAGCAGGTGAGCCATCAGGCGTGGCGTACTGCTGATTGTCTTCGCCAGAAGGGGAGTAGTCTATCAGCTTTTTCATGCCGTTGAAGAGGAAATCGGCTTGGGCAAAAAACTTTGCATTTTCGTATTGCAAACTGGTGTTGCCGTACAAGGGTGGGATATGGTCAAGTGGTACTTTATTGGTCAAGTCACGGCCTTGGGTGAAGGTGATATTACCTCGCAAAATCCAATTAGGCGCTACCTGAAACTTGCCATTGGCGGCAATCCCCCAAACTTTGGCCTTGCCCACGTTCACATTGGCCAAAGTGCGGTAGCGGGCACCCATGAAATCCACACTGTCCTGCCCACTGATGGGGTAGGGACGTGGTACAATGGCATCGGTTAAGGTGCTGAAATAGGCATTGATATGCAGGAATCCATAGGAACCGATGGTCTGGGTCATACCAATTTCCCGATAAAAAACCTGT
>JAHEAS010000892.1 GCA_024642645.1 Saprospirales bacterium
GCCCATTTTATCAAAAAACCGCTTTGGCCGAGCCACCAGCAGGCGAAGCTATTGGCGTCGGTGGCCGTCTGTTTGATTTCTGCAAGTAGTGCTTCGTCTTTTTGGAAGGGATGAATCATGGCGCTGAAAATAAATTCATTGGAATTTTACCGCATAATCAGTTCCAATTTTTGGAACAACGACTATATTTAAGGAATTGCTTCCACATTTATCTGGACAAAAACAAGAAGTAATGACTATTGAATATACTGCTTCCTTTTTCATTGTATCAACCTCAACAAGGCGTTGATAAAAGTCAACGCCGTAACTATGCTTTGGAAAAATTAAGACTGAATTTTGTGTAAAATCAATCTTTGGAAGCTTAAGTTCATCACAGCCGTTTTCTGTAGCATTGATTTTGAACACTGCTTGATAGGTCGAATCATCTCTAATTACCATTGGATATATTAATTCTAGGCAGCGGTACGAACCATATGGTATTTCAATGTCTTGTTTTATTGCCCCTCTGCTGCTATTTTCTTCATCGCAGCATGAACTAAGCATTAGGCAAGGCAACAATGCCCCCCAAACAATCAAGTGGATTTTATTTGTGAGATAAACAGCGTATTTCTTCAAAATATCAGCATTTACAGTTTTTCTCTCACCCTTCTCGCCCCCTCCACCATGCTCCGCAATTTCTTCCTCGCCGCCCACCTCGCCGTTTGGCTGAGGCCGCAGTCGGGAGCCACGGAAAGGCGCTCCGCAGGCACGTATTTCAGGCAAAGTTTTATACGCTCCACGATGTCTTCCACCGTCTCGATATAGTAGCTTTTCACGTCCACGATGCCAACGGCTACGTGCATCCGCTTCGCAAACTCGGCGAGCAGTTCCACCTCTGCAAACTCCCGGTTGGCCATTTCGATGTGCACCTCATCCACTTTCATGTCGGCGAAATCGGGGAGCATGGGCGCCACCATCCGCTTGCCGACGGGGTGGCCCTTGTAGTTGCCGAAGCAGAGGTGGGTGCTGAGGAAGCACTTGCCCACCACCGGCTCCACCGTCCGGTTGAAAATTTCGACGAAGCGGCGGGTGTTTTCCTTGTGGGCGTAGCAGCTCATGCTCGGTTCGTCCACGGTGATTTCGGTGCAGCCAGCGGCCACCAATGCCTCCAACTCCCGTTGCACCATCGGCAACAGCGCCTCGGTGATGGCCATGCGGTTGGGATAGTCGGCCGTAGGAGTGAGGCGACCACTGAGCGTGTAGGGGCCAGGCACACTCGCCTTCAGCACAGGGCCGGCGGGAGCAAGCCTTTTCAGCCGCTCAAACTCCGCCACCACACCGAGGCCACGTGGCGCCCGAAGCTCCCCCGTGATGGCGTGTTTGCCACGCTGGTCGTGGGCAGGTGGGCCCCAGCGGCGTGGAACGTCGGCATGTGGTGAAATCCCTTCGATATAACCGTAGAATGATAGGTTGAAATCCAAGCGGGTCTGCTCGCCGTCCGTGATGACGTCTAGGCCAGCGGACACTTGGTCGTGGATGGCAGCGATGACAGCATCCTCGATGATTTCATCCAGGTCGGCCTTGCCGAACTTGTCCATGTTTTGCGAAGCAAACTCCAACCAGGAAGGGAAGGGGTAGGAGCCGATGACGGTGGTGCGTATCATAGTTCGTACGTGTTTGAGTTGGTTTGAAATTGTTTGAGGTGGGGCATAGGCCAAGCATTTGCCCAAAACCTTTCAACACATCCCCGGCATTTATGGGGTTTTAAATCTATGGGCAAAGTTGTGCATTTTTTTAGGACTATCTCACCCCTAACTAATCCACCCTCCTCAATATCTCCTCCGCAGCCTCCCTTCCGCTTTGCGCCGCCCCGTTCATGAACCCCGCATAATCGCCGCCGCAATGCTCCCCGGCAAATAGGATGTTCCCCACGGGCAGGCGCTCCGCCCCGACCAGGCTGGTGTATTGCCCCACTGTCGGGCAGACATAGCTGCACAGCGTGAACGGCTGACTCGGCCAGTGCATCCGGGCTACTTTACCGTTGAACTGTTGGGTGGCGCCAGGGTAAATCTGCTCCCATTTTGGCAGGTAAGTGTTCTTCTGCGACTCGGGCGTGCCTTCGCC
>JAHEAS010000893.1 GCA_024642645.1 Saprospirales bacterium
GTATTTGGTGTTGTCGAATAAGTAAAGCCGGAAAATCCAGGTCAGTTTTGAAGACAAAAATGGCCGTGGTCAAAACAGGCCGTCGGCCAACGGGCGATAAAAAAATGGGAAGCCTTGGCGCATGGCCGAGGTTTCCCATTTTTTATCGCCCCAACATGGCTACGCGCTGATGGCAGCACTCATGTCTATCAATATATTGATTTGAGCCAAGGCACGGGAGATGGCAGCCGTGTGGCGGTTGAGCATAGCACTGGTGGAGGCAGGCATGCCGTCGTTGTCTTCCAGCACTTCTTGATAATCTTCCAATGCCGTTTCCTCTCCCCGTTTGCATTCTTCCAACATAGCCAACGGTTCTTCGTCCGACCACTGCCCTTTGAGGTCTATCCAAAGGCGGTGGATTTCGCCGAGTACACTGGTCGTGTTGTCTGAGTCGCCGCCGAGCAGTTTGATTTCCGTGGCCAAGTTGGTGCAAAAGACTGCCCTTTGGTCGGAATATTCGATCATCCATTTGCGGACTTCCGGGGAGTTGACGTGGTTGGAGGTTTCGACATAGCCCCGCTGTGCATCGCGGCTGCGGTGGAGCAGATGGTTCAATTTGTCTAATAATTCATCTGAAACTTTCATGATTGTACATTTTTTTGGTGAAGAAATATGATAAGTCTATGTTTTTTAGCGGTCGTCATGGGGAAGTATTTTTGAATGAATTGGACACTCCGCTGGGCTGTGGGGTTTTCAAGGGCAGTTCTTGGTCTTTGTACGCCTTCACTTCCACGATGTCGCTTGGCAAGTAGAAACCTTCGGCGTTGAGGGCATCCAAAGTCCGGTTTATAAGCTGCTGCTTCACTTTGAGCGCCGGCACCTTGGATTCAAAAGTGTCTATCCAATAACGGGAATTGATGTTCAGGGTGCTGGAGGCCAAATCGCCGTACACAACATCAGGATTTCGACCCTCTTCGTGCAATATATCTGGGTAGTCGTCCAACACTTTTTGCATGATGGCCACTGCTTTTTCCATGTCGGAATCATAGTCGAGGCCGATGGTGCAAATCTTCGCGAAGGAAGCCATCTATCGTATAATTCACGACGGCGTTTTTGACCACATTTGCATTGGGGATAAAAATGTCCTTGCCGTCGAAAGTTTTGATCTGTGTGTCCCGCAAATTCAAGGTGACGACCGTTCCTTTATGGCCGTTCAATTCGACCGTGTCGCCCACCCTGAATGGGCGGTTGAAAGCCAGCAGGATACCGGCCAGAAAATTTTCACCGATGTCTTTGAAAGCAAAGCCCACCACGAAAGCCCCCACACCTGCGGTCGAGAGCAGTCCTACGGCCACGCCACCCAAACCGACGATGCGCAAGGCCATCAGCAAAGCCAAAACGATGACCGATGTGCCAACCAAACGGGCAATGAACCGCGCCAGCAGCGGGTCGTCCATGCGGCGGGAAAGCCGGTCTTTCGAAAAATTCTGGATGAAATTGGCGATAAAAAGTAAGGCAATCAGCACCAAAAGCGCCAGTGCCAACTTGGGCAGCAGGGCGACCATATCATCATAATAAGAACGAAGGTTTTCCAAAGTGTCTTGCAGCAGGTTGTTCATTTTCAATATTTTGAATCAAATAAATACTGCTATTAAGACGGCATAGGGCCTTCTATGTTCAATCTCCTTGCCCATCAAAAACCATTTACCCGGTGCAGCCGTGGCACTAGAACACCGATGGCCGCCCCTGTAATATAACCTACCAGCACATCCGTCGGAAAATGCTTGCCTGCCGTCATTCTCAGAATGCCCGTCGAAACAGGCACGGCGGCGGCAAAGCCCCACACGACAGGCTTCCACTTGCTATCTGGATGGTAGTCGGCATACAATTGTGCGGTCAGAAAACACATGGAGGCCGTTTGAGAAGTGTGCCCAGAGTAAAAAGAGTTGCGGGCAGACCGGTTCGTTTTTTCTATGTCTGGCACGGAGCGATTATAGACATAAGGCCGGGTGCGGTGGACGAGGTTTTTGACCAGTGCGGTCAGTCCGGCGTTTATCAAAAGCGTTTGACCGTACATATTGCCCAGCTTGAAAGCATCTTTCCGCATGGCGGGGTCTAT
>JAHEAS010000894.1 GCA_024642645.1 Saprospirales bacterium
CGGTAACGGTAACGGGCACGTTGCTCCACTTGAGACCAGAGAAATCGTTTTTGCCGCCGCCGATACCAAGGCCTGCTTCCAAGCTGAGATTTTCCGAAAGGACAAAATCTGCACCAAGGCTGAGGTCGCCGAACAAAAGGCCGAATGGGTTGACGGTCACATCAACCTGTGCTTTCGCTTGGTTGAGAAAGCATCCTGCGAGCAGGATGGAGAGCACTGCGAAAAACTTAGTTGTCTTCATAATAAACAATAAATGGTTAGTGATAAAATTTGCTGCAAGATAGGGGCGATTTCCATGTATGCAAATAGCCCGTATTTATTTAAGTCTTTTTTGAGGAATTGTGTTAGCGGTTCATTAAGTGGATTTTACCTTTAGACGCTTGTGCTTATTGGGCTTTTGGGGCGGGCAATGATTAGGAGTTGGGCCGTTTTTTTCTCTTGAAATGGAAGCCTTACTTAGCTTTGGCCCTCCGGGCCGGCTTTCTTCAGAATATCAAGAAAGCCAGCGTTACAAAAACATTGCCGAAGATTTCGGGATTTTATGACAAACACCACCGCTGCACACCACCTTACGGAACGCCACAAAGGGATGTTCGCCATCCTCCTCGCTGCCGTGCTGTGGAGCACATCAGGCGTTTTCATAAAAATTCTGCCGCAAGACGCCTATACGATTTTGTTTTACCGCTCGACCATTGCCGCTGCCTTTTTTGGGGTGATTTACAGACGGAATGTTTTCAAGATGAACTGGCTGGCTTGGGCCAACAGCGGGGTGTATTGCCTGCTGATGGTCACGTTCGTGGTGGCCACCAAATTGACGACGGCGGCCAACGCCATTTTCCTGCAATACACCGCCCCGATTTTCGTGCTCGTGGCGGAACCCATATTGTTCAAGCTGACCTTAAAGCGGGTGAATGTTTACACTATTATAGTGTGTATGGTCGGAATGGTGGTGCTGCTTTTTGGCGATTTCGGCTTCGGCAATTGGAAGGGCGACTTACTGGCCTTGGCATCGGGCATTTTACAGGCAGTCATGCTGTTAGGACAACGGAAGAACAAGGCCGAATACATGGTGCGCACCATTTTCTGGGGAAATGTATTGGTGGCGCTTGTGGGGCTACCGTTCTTCCTGCAAGCTGCCCCGCCGACCTTCAACGAGGCGGCCATCTTGGTCTTTTTGGGGGTGTTCCAACTCGGCCTCGGGTTTTGGTTTTTTACCTACGGTCTTCAACGGGTCGTGGCCGTCGAAAGCGCCCTGCTCGCCATGATTGAACCCATTTTGAACCCTGTTTGGGTCGTCATCGGCTATGGCGAAATACCTTCGCCTTTGGCACTCGTCGGTGGTGGCATCATTGTGCTGGCGCTAGCGGTGCGGGCGGTTTGGATGGAGCGGCTGCGGCGGCTGGGGGTTTTTCGGAATTAGGGAATTAGGGAATTGTGGAATTAAAGGTGTGCGTTTGGATAATGCGCACACCTTTAATTCCCCAATTCCAAAAAATAATATTTATGACCATCATCGAAACACCACGGCTCATCCTTCGGCAATTCACGACAGCGGATGCGCCTTTTGTGTTGGCCTTGCTCAATTCTGACGGTTGGCTGCAATTCATCGGCGACCGGGGCGTGCGCACGTTGGAAGATGCCGAAAAATACATTGCGGACAAGTTCATCGGCAGCTATGCCGCCAATGGGTTTGGGCTTTACGAAGTGATTTTGAAAAGCGAAAACACGCCCATCGGAATGTGTGGCCTTGTAAACCGGGAAGGTTTGGAAGGCGTGGACATTGGCTTTGCGATGTTGCCGGGCTTTGCGGGGAAAGGCCATGCTTTCGAGGCAGCCTCCGCTACTTTGGAATTTGCGAAGACAAAAATCGGCCTGAAGAGGGTGCTCGCCATCACGATGGAAACGAACGTTCGGTCCATCAAATTGCTGGAAAGGATTGGGCTGCGTTTTGATGGGAAAATCATGTTCGGGGAGGAGGAGCTTATGTTGTATGCCGGTTAGTCCGTGGTTATTGCTTGGAGCACTTCAAGTGCTCCAAGCAATTGGCACTACAGCCTGCCCGCCTGTGGCAAGTCCCATTTGGACACCATAAAA
>JAHEAS010000149.1 GCA_024642645.1 Saprospirales bacterium
CACGTTCTCCTTCGGCAACTTGTCTTTGAGCTTCTTGATTGACGTGAAAAAAGGTGGCGATGTATTCTCACTCGACCAGTACTATGGTTTGGCTACTGGTGAGGCTAAAGAAACTGCTGTGTTGAACGATCTCGGAAATGAAGTACGTGCTCCGCTTGACCAAGGTGGTGGCATTATCATAGAAGGTGTTTTGGCAGACGGAACTCCAAATACGAACCGTTACGATGCAACCAACTTTGGTATTTACGGCTACCGCCGTAACCCGAACGCTGCATTTGTTTACGATGCCAGCTTTGTGAAACTACGGGAAGCTACGTTGAACTACAACTTCCCAAAGAGCATGTTCGCAGGTTCGAATGTCATCAAAGGCGCTACGATCGGTGTCTATGGCCGTAACCTTTGGATCATCCACAAGAACCTGCCTAACGCAGATCCAGAAGATGGCATGAGCGCTGGTAACGTACAAGGCTATCAGTCAGGCAGCTATCCAACTGCTCGTGTTTTTGGAGTTAACCTTAACGTCAAATTCTAAACGACAGTTTTGAGGAAACGATGGCGTCACAATGACGTTATCCATATTTTTTAAACTGTCAATAATAATTTTGAATTATGAAAAAAATATTGTTTTTGCTAATAACCGCGTCAATTGTCCTTACTTCCTGTGACAAGGATTTTGGGGATCTGAATGTGGACAAGAAAAAGCCCTCGGAGGTGGCTCCTGGCGCATTGTTTACCACTGCTCAGAAGAATATGGTTGACTTGATGACTAATTCCAATGTCAACAGGAATATTTTTCGGTTAATCTCGCAGTACTGGACAGAATGCACCTACATTGATGAGTCAAACTATGACCTCAATACTCGTCAAATTCCGCAAAACAACTGGAATATCATCTACGTAAACGTACTGAAAAACCTAAATGAGGCACAAAGCTTGATACCTAGCCAGAGCGATGCTTTCTACCCTCCTGCGGTAAAGGCAAACCAAAACTCCTGCGCTGAGATCATGAATGTGTATGCTTATGCTATGTTGGTCAACATGTTTGGTGATATCCCTTATTCTGAGGCATTGGACTTCTCAAAGCCTGCGCCAAAGTATGACGATGCATCCACCATTTACAACGACCTGCTGACTCGCCTCGACAATGCCATTAGTGCTATTGATGAAGGTGCAGGTGGTTTCGGAAGCAGTGACCTTATTTATGGTGGCGATATGGCTGGCTGGAAAAAATTCGGAAAGTCACTAGAGGCTCGTTTGGCCATGATTATTGCTGACCACGACTCTGGCAAGGCTAGCAGCATCATCAGCAAGGTTGCTGGCGACATCATTACCAGCAACGACGACAATACCTACTTCCACTACCTTTCTGGCCCGCCAAATACCAATCAAACTTGGGTGGACCTCGTGCAAAGTGGTCGTAAGGACTTCGTGGCAGCCAATACCCTTGTTGATGTAATGAATGGCTTGAATGACCCACGCGTACCTTACTATTTCACCGTGGATGACGCTGGTGGATACACAGGAGGTATTTATGGTTCTGCCAATAACTACGCTACATTTTCGAAGCCAGGCGATCGCCTCATCGCACCTGATTTCGAAGCCATTCTTTTCGATGCAGCTGAGGGTAACTTTCTGTTAGCCGAGGCAGTAGAGCGTGGCTATATCACTGGTGATGCTGGTGCGTATTATTCGGCAGCTATCCAAGCTTCTTGTGACTACTGGAATGCCGATGCTACTGCTTACTTAGCAACCCCAGCAGTAGCTTATGCTACAGCTGCTGGCGATTGGAAGCAGAAAATTGGTACGCAGAAATGGCTGGCACTTTACAACCGTGGCTTTGAAGCATGGACAGAGTGGAGGAGATTCGATTATCCTGTACTCACACCCGGTTCGGAAGCTTTATCGGAGATTCCAGTTCGTTATACTTACCCAACTCAAGAGCAGACGCTGAACGCTACCAATTATGCTGCGGCTGCGGCTGCGATTGGTGGTGACGTAGTAGAGACCAAGTTGTTCTGGGATCGTAATTAATTGATTCTCAGACTCCTTTTTGGAGCAAATAAAAGCGGCTGTGCCATTCATTTGGTGCAGCCGCTTTCTTTTTTGCAAGGGTGGTTTTCTTACACAGGTTAACCAAGGTTCACCGTATAAGAATAACTAACGCTTGGCTTCTTTTTTTTCTCTTCAGTAGCGGTGATTATAGGCGTGACCGTGGGGGCATAGTTGAACTGGGCCTGTGCGGTTGATTCACTAATTTGCGGTAGCTTGAAATGGATTTGTATGGTGTTGTGATAAACAACCTTCACTCCACGGGGAGTGTCCACCTTGAACTTCATAGACTTTACCAGCCGAATGGCTTCCTCCTCAAGGCCAGAGCCAAGCGCATGGCCAATGACTTTTGCATCAATCACATTGCCCACGTGGTTAATATCGTAACGGATGCTCACTGTGCCTTCCAGCCGTTGTTCCAATGCCTCCTGCGGGTAGCGGAGATTGTCGGTAACAAACTGCTTCATGGCTTTTGGCCCCCCTTCGAACCAGGGCTGCTTGATGAAATGCTTGTCTTTTGATGGTTTGTGCATGGGTATAGATGATTTGATACGGTTACTTAACGCATGCTTGCAATATAGGTTCGGAGCGCCTCCAACTGTACTCTTGTCCCCAATAGAATAAAGCTGGAATTGACCGTGAGCACAATTTCTGGCCCCGGATTTACGACATAGCTCCCATCAGAATGCTTGAAACCGATAATATTTGCCCCAGTTTCTCGGCGGATATGCAGGTCACGGATACTTTTTCCAAGGCACGAAGGTGGCATGTCTCGGTAATGTATTTCTTCAAACTCAATGTCCGACTCCGACTCGTTGGTAATGTATTGGAAAAATTCAGTAGCGCCAGGCTTGCTCACCAGTGTAGCCATATAAAAGCCACCAATCTGCTCTGGCATAATGACGTGATTGGCGCCAGCCAATTGCAATTTGCGCTGTGACTTGGCCTCGGTAGCCCGGCTGATGATGTTCAGTCCAGGATTCATTTGTCGGGCAGTCAGTACGATGAATAGGTTCTCCGAGTCGTCGGGCAAGGCCGTAATCAAGGCTTTTGCATTCATGATGCCAGCCCGCTGTAGGGCTTCATCATGCGTGGCGTCCTCTTCGATGTAGAGCACTTTGTCCTCGCTTCGTTGTATTTCCTCGATGACGGCCTTGTTTTGTTCTACAATTACAAATGGCATTCGGTGGTGGCGAAAATTGTTCGCAACCTCCCGGCCATAACGGCCAAAGCCACAGATGATAACATGGTTTTTCAATTTTTCAATTTTGTTGTTTATCAACCGTAGGTGCATTTTTTTGAAAACTTCCCCGTTGATAACATAGTACGAAAATACCGAAAGCGCATATGCAAATATGCCAATATTGAGCAGAATAAGGAAGGAAGCAAACCATTCGCCCGCCGGGCTGAGTGGCTGGACCGCACCATAACCCACCGTTGAAATGGTCATGGTTGTCATAAAAAACGCTTCCCGGAACGAGTAACTTTCCAACCACATGAAACCACCGGTACCCAGAATGAATTCACCTAAAATAAGTGCAAGTGCAAGTCTGTTGCTCAGCAGGTTGCGGGGAATAGAGTAGAGGCGGTCAGATCTAACGGGTATAAATTGTGGGAGTAAACGTCTATTCAAAATATTCGGAAAACAGCAGCGTGGTTGGTCGGACATATCCCACCAACCACGCTGCACAGGTTAATTCAACAGTTTTTTAATTTGGTCGTAGGCAGCCTTATGGTTCTGTCTGCCACGGCAGCCTAGCGACTGCGACTTGGCTTTGATGTCCTTGATACGATTGCCGGGGTCCGGGTGGGTGCTTAAGAACTCAGGCGGTGTACCGCCCTTGCCTTTTATTTTTTCAAAAAAACCGGCTGCACCTGCTGCGTTCAAGTCGCTGTTGCAAAGATAAATCACTGAGTATTCGTCTGCTTCCGCCTCGTGGCTGCGGCTGAACTTCAGCGAAGCCAGCCCTAGTGCCAACTGCTCCAGCACACCAGGGTCTTTGTTCCCAGTGGCAATCATGCGCAGCGCATCTAGGCCGTATAATTTTGTCATTTGCTGGGTGGAGTGTCGCTGTGCGGCATGAGCAATCTCATGGCCCATTACCCCGGCCAGCTGGTCTTCTGTGTCGAGGAACTTGATTAAGCCCGTATAAACGTAGAGGTGGCCACCAGGTACTGCAAATGCGTTCAGCGTTTTGTCGTCCTTGATGATTTGAACTTGCCAGTCGAATTCATTGGCGTGGGCTACCTTGCCAGAGCGCAGCAGTTGTTGCGTCAGGCCTCGGATGTACTTGTACACTTCTTCGTTGCCCTTTTCTGGTAAAATAGGAAATTGCTTTGGGTCACTCGCAATCTGTTCGCTCACTTGTTTGCCGAGTGCCTTGTCATCTGAAATGGTAAAGAGGTTGATGTTGCCTGCTTTTTTCATCAGCTTACAGTCCCAAGAAATGGCTGTGGTGAGGCTGATGGCAAGCAATAGAAAGATTTTTTTAGTAATCATGGTTGAAATGGTTTGGATTCAAAGGTAGTGGTTCGGTTGTTCAATGTATTATTTAGAACGGTTTTTAAACGAAACAACCTGCCCATGGACGTATGTGTCCACTGTTTCGAAAGGTTTAAAATTTTGCTATTAAAACCAAATTCCTTTACAAAAACCTTCCTTTCAGCTCTGGCGTGGGGAGCCAGCAAGCTTCTTTTTTCCCAAACCAGCGATAGCGGTTGCGGGCAATCCAATCATAAACAGCATCCCGGATGCACCTCGGCACGATGCGCAACGTCCCTAGCAACGGCCATCCGCCACCAATTTTGCCAAAAATGAGCAGTGGCACATCGGAGCGGGTGTAGGCTTTTCCACCATCAATCAGCACCACGGTATTTATTTCATTGGTGGGCAAATTGTGCGCTTGCAACAACTCTTGGCCAGTGGCTGATTGCAGCGAAACGAATCGGAACTTCGCCGCTGGGTCGTGCCGGATGACCCACTGCACGGAGTCGTTGCAGAGGTTGCATACGCCATCGAACAAGAGTACTGGATGTTGAATGGTTGGCATAAATTATTGATTGTCAGTTTTTAAGAGGGCAGCAACGGCATTTCGGGCATTCTGAAAACGTTGCTTGCCGCTAGCGCCAATCTCCGTGAAGTTTGCGCCCAGCGAAGTTAATTCCCTTCGGTAAATACCCAGCAGGGCGTCCCGGTTATCAGGATTTTCCCGCTGTGAGTCGGGCATCCATGGCAAGTCGGGCAGGCAAAGCAGGTAATGTTCTGGTTGACGGAGCAGTAGTTGCTCCAGCGTCCAGGCGTTGCATTCTCCGAAGCGAAATTCTGACCAAATTTTCACTACCTCCAAGCTGGTGTCGAGGAAAAGCAGGCCATTGGCTTGGGCAGCTATTTCGTCTTCGAGGGCAACCTGTCCACGGGCTATCTCTAAAAGGTCGGCGGAGGTGTAGGGGCGAGCAAGGGCGTCAAGGTATTGCCTGGCGAACTCTGGAACCCACACTGTTCCGAACGCTTCGGCCAGTTGAGCGGCCAGCGTCGTTTTGCCAGAAGACTCCGGCCCTGTGAGCACGATTTTTTTCATGAAAATTTGGTGTGAAAATTCGGCGCTACCACTTATTTTTGAACAAAATCAATGGTTGTTTCACCATAAACAATCGCCGTTGAAATTGGTTATTTTCCGACACTGAAAGGTTTACGCCCCAAATATTCCAATAACTCAATATCCCAATCTCATTTTCATGCAAGACATTGCGCCATACCATCGTTGGTTGGATGACTACGACTCGACTCGCGACAAAAAATCCCCTTTCTACAGGCGAACCTACGACGAGTTCCGCTACAGTCAGAAGATTTACGACCACTTCATCCACCCGCATTGGGACGAGTTTGGCTCACTGACGTTGTACTTGAAAATCCTCTTTGCCGACTACGAGGAGGGCTTCGCCATTTTTGAAATGATCGGCGAGTGGAACGACTGCCTTTACAACGACATCATGTTCTTAAAGCGGGAAGTGGCCGATGAACTCATGCGCCACGGCATCCACAAGTTTGTCATCATCGCTGAAAATGTGCTGAATTTTCACGCCTCCGACGACTGCTACTACGAGGAATGGTACGAAGACGTGAAAGATGAGGATGGCTGGATTTGCCTCGTCAACCTCTTTCCCCATGTGCAGGAAGAGATGGACGATGCCCGCCTTGGGTACTACATGAACTTCGGGAGGCGTCTGAACGAGGTGAACTGGCGGGTGCTGACCCCCAAGGGGCTTTTCGAAAAAGTCGAGGACTTGATGATGGTGAAACGGAGACTGCATTAGTTCGATATTTTCACCAAACAACCTTTGACATCCAAATTCACTCATTCCTTCATTCTCTCATTACCTTTGCAGCTATGAAATCGAAAAACTATCCAATCCTGCTTGCGGCACTTTACGTACTGGTATTATTTTCTGCCTGCGGCAATGGACCGAAAACGCCAGAACCCGCCGAGCCGGCGGTCATGGGCGGCACGCCACAAATCCAAGACATCACAAAAAAAATCGGAGAAACCCCCACCAATGCTAGCCTCTACGCTACCCGTGGGGCGCTCTGGTACGAAAACGAGAACTACGATGAGGGCATCGCCGACCTAGAAAAGGCCATACAGATAGACTCCACCAAGCCAGAGTATTATCATGTGCTGGCCGATATCTATATGGACTATTACAAGTCGAGGCAGGGACTTGCCGTCATGGAAAAAGCCGGCCTTCGCTTCCCTGACCGGACACCCACCCTCCTGAAACTCAGCGAATTTCAGCTTATTGTAAAACAAGACATACAAGCACTTGCCACACTCCAGCGCATTCAACAACGGGAACCACTGAACCCGGAGATGTTCTTTATGTTCGGCAATGTTTTCTCCGACATGGGTAAAACGGACCAAGCCATCACTGCCTATCAGAGCGCTGTGGAGAACAACCCCAAACTCGTGGACGCTTGGGTGAAACTTGCCAACCTCCTCGCTGACAAGGACTCACCTGCCGCTGGTAAGTATTATGACAACGCCATCAAGGCTGACTCAATGGATGTGTCAGCACTACACGCCAAGGCATATTACCTCTCCAACAAGAAAAATGATTTGAAGGGTGCAATAGAACTGTACCGCAAAATCAACGTTGTTGACCCGCAATATGCCGAGGGCTACTACAATGTCGGCTTGATTTACTTAGACATGGATTCCGTGCAACAGGCATACAAAAGTTTCGACCTCGCCGTGAAGGTTTCCCCAGAATTTGCCGAGGCCTACTACCACCGTGGCCTTGCCGCCGAAATGAAGGGCGACAAGGTGCAGGCACTTTCTGATTATGAAAATGTGCTGCGTTTTAGTCCCGATTTTGCAGGTGCAAAAGAGGGGGTGAAAAGGCTTAAGTAAAATAATCGTCAGGCTGAATGTATCCGTCGCACTTTGATAAGTTGCGGCGACATAGAATTGGCACTAGATTCTCTCCCCTTTCATCAGATTAACCAGCATTTGGTGA
>JAHEAS010000895.1 GCA_024642645.1 Saprospirales bacterium
GACCGTCAAAGGCCCGATGTTTTGGTATTGGATTATGCGCATCCGGGGAGGTTTTCAACGGAAACCATCCAAAAAGTAAAAGCTGTATCCCCCTCGACCAACATCCTGATTATCAGCAGCGACGAAGACAAACTGACGATTTATCAAGTCTTGGAAAACGGTGTGAGCAGTTATTTGTCGAAGCAATGCGACGAAAAGGAAATCGTGGACGCTATCCACGCCACTGCCAAAGGAGAGAAGTTCTATTGCACCAATGTCCTCAACCATTTGTTGGAAAAGTCTTTTCCCAAAGAAACGGAGTGCTCTCCCAGCCCACTGACACCAAGGGAAATTGAGATAGTGCGCCTCGTGGCCAGCGGCCTCATCGCCAAAGAAATCGCAGGGAAACTTAACCTAAGCACCCACACCATTTATACCCATCGGAAGAATATCATGAAAAAATTGCAGTTTGGCACTACATCAGAATTGGTGCTTTATGCCGTCAACCGAGGGATAGTTTAGAAAGTGACAAAACTCACCACCCAGCCTCCTTTTCCTTTTTACTTTTGTGGACAGCGGCCAATCGGTGAATTTCCGTTGGCCATCACCTTTTCACATAAATCCTGACAATGAGCATCTTCAAGAAAGGCTCGAAAGCTTTCAGCATTCTGCATTTCAAATGCCCCCGTTGCCACGAAGGCGACTTGTTTGAGACCAGCTCTTTTTCATTCCAGAAATCATTCGAGATGCCCGAAAAATGTCCCGTTTGCGGGCAGAAATATTTCCTAGGCCCAGGTTTTTATTATGGGGCAATGTTCATCAGTTATATCATCACGGCATTTTTCTCCTTGTTCCTCGTCGGCGGGCTGATACTCATCGGCGGCCTTGGCGTTAACGTGTCTTTTGTGATTTTGCTAGCGGTATTGGCCATTTTGTTCGTCTGGTTTTTTAGACTGGCAAGGGCCGTTTGGATAAACATCAACGTCAGTTACGACCCTAAACGGAGGGGTGAAATTGGAAAATCATGAAATCCGGTGGCCAACCAAATTCATGATTACCCAATTTTACCCCTCCTTCTCTTGGATTTCCTCCTTCAAATCCCTGTTCACGGCGATGCTTGCATTCAATTCAAAACCGACCAAAAGGATAAAACAATTGAGCTGTATCCAAAGCATGAGCACCATGATGGTGCCGATGGAACCATATACTTTATTATAAGTACCGAAAGATTCGACATAAAAAGAAAAGGCTAAGGAGGAAAGCAGGGAAAGCACCGTGGCCAATGTGGCTCCCGGCGTGAACCATTTGAAGCGTCGGTGCAGCGCTGCCCCATAACGATAAATGCCAGCAAAACCAAAGTAGAACAACAAAATGATGGTGACCCAACGCAGAAAACCAATGAGAAACGCACCGCCAATCGTCAAATGAAAAACATCCTGTAACCAACTGATTATGATGTTCCCAAGAAGGATGAACACCACGGAGGCGGTCAACATCACGCCCACTTGCAAAGTGAGGCCCAGCGCAACCAATCGTTTTTTTACTTCCGTCCTTTTTCTGAATACTTTTAAGTGCGTTTTTTCAAAACCCGCCATCAACGACAACATCCCGTTGGAAGAAAAATAGAGCGCCAAAACCACACCGACCGACAACAAACGGGTGTCCGGTTTCACCAACGCCTTGATGGTCGCCTTCAATTCATCGCCCGCATTTGTAGGCATGATATAATCAATATAGCCGTTGATTTCGTATTCAAAAGACTCGTAAATCGGCAGCATCGTGGCCACAGTGAACAAGAAAATAATGGTCGGGAACAAAGACAGGAAAAAACTGAAGGCCATCGCATTGGCCCTCGACACCAGTGTGACACGCATGGATTCATTGTATAAAAAGACAATTACGTCATAGACCGGCACCTTGAAAAAGCCAGGGAAAGAATGAGTCTTGGACCAGTTCAATACGGATTGCGTAATGGGGTGTCCAACGAACCTACCCTTAATTTCCTGCCATGTCGGGAGTTTTTTCTGCATTTTTACGTGCCTTTTTGTTCAGAATCTCATTTTTAAAGGCCACCCAAAGGTAAATGAAAATTGCTTTTCGTAAAATTGCCCA
>JAHEAS010000896.1 GCA_024642645.1 Saprospirales bacterium
CAATGCCATCAACCCACTCGAAGGTTATAAATTGAAAAGGCGAATCAGGCTTTAAAAACAATCTTTTCCGATATTCCCCATTGGCCAGTTGGAAGCTGTCAATTTGATATACAATGAGCGAATCAGCTATCCAATTAAAATTATTTGCCGGGAACTTGTCGCCCACTTCAAGATTGAAATCGTACAGTATAAATTCTGAAGTACAAGGGATAAAGGTGGGCTGCAGGATGATGTACTTCCCATTTTCAACCCTCAAATGAACTACGTTATTTGGGTTCTGAACGAATGCCAATTGATGGTAGGTCAACCCACACAAAGTCGTGTCACCTTTGTAGAAAAAAGAATTGTTTTGGTACTCCCCATTTGGGCAATCAAACCAATTGCAATAATATGCCTCCCCATAAACCATTCCCGGTAAAGGGAAAGGGGCATTTTGGGCAGTCAATTTGAAAATCAGGAAGAAAAAGCTAAGAGACAGCAGAATGGATTTCATGGAAATTAATTTTGAATCCGAAGGTAGGGGAAATTTCCAAACATTTAAACGACCAATTTTTAGATTAAAAAAAATTTCCATTTCACCCCTCCGGCACATTAATTGCTAAATACTTGGCATACGATTATCCCATGAGCGTCCAGCTCAAAATCCAGCAAATTCACACAAAATCAGCTTCTTAAAAATTGAGAAAAAGCTAAAGCGTCCAATTTTAGTACCTTCTTTAGGTTAGGCTTTCACGAACAAGGTTTGGGAAAAGATACCGCTAAATGTACCTGGAGTTTTCATCTCCGGGGTTTGTAATTTTTTTTGTTTGATGAAAAACCTCCTTTACTTACTGACACTATTTTGCGCTTGCGCAACGAGCACTTCCATGTCCGCTCAAGTTGAGTTGAAACTCCAACTCCAGCCCGATGGCGTCACCTACACCGCCTTTGCCCGCTCACAAACTGACCTGCTGCCGCCCCTCGCCAACATCACATACAGCGCTCAAGTCGCCATAGTCGTACCGACGGGCAGCTTCGAGGTAGTGGGGTTGAATAGCCTGAACGGACAATGGCAGTTCACCAGCCTCATCCAGCACCCAGTAGAAAATCCCAGCGGGGACTACGCCTTGTTCACCCTCACGGAAGCCACGGCTGCACTTATTTTCGACGCTGGGCAGGACGTGCCGCTTTTTTCTTTCAGAAACAAAAACGGCTGCACGGGCGCATTCGAAATAATGCACCCCACCGCTGACCCATTTTTGCCACCCAACTCCCTCAGCCTGCCTATCCACAGTGCGTTCTTCATCGAAGGGGTAGGGGACAACAATGCAGTCAGTGGCAGATACGAAGTTGGTGGTGCGGACTGTTTCCGCCTCGCCAAATGCCTGGTGGTCAGTGAATTGGAAATATTGCCTGATAATTTTTACCAAATTTCCATTACGCCCGATTCCGCTTTTTTTGCCCAAGCCAACCTCCAAATAGTTCAAGTGGCCGTGAAGGTGCCGACCAATTTTTTTCAGGTACACAACCTCACGAATCTTCTGCCAAGCCAATATTCTTTTGGGAACATTACCCGTTTCGACGGCCCGATTGAGGATGAAAACTTCGACTATATCCAGTTTCGTCTGAGCGCAACAGGCCTCGGCCTCGGCCTCCAGCCCGGCATCAAAAAGCCGTTGTTCAAATTTGCCAATGGCGGCAGCTGCCAGGGTGATTCTATCTTTTTGGTAAAAAACGATGACCCGTTTTTGCCCCCCAACTCACAGGCGGCCAGCCTCGGTTCTTCTATTAAATTTTTTGGGAGCGACGGCCGAATACCGCTTTGCGCCAGCACCCAAAAGGCCGCTGCCCCTTGTGCGGGCTGCCTTTTCACGAGTGGTTTAGTGAAATTGGATAGTGTGCATTCCGCCAATCCAGTCGTCTGCCTCGGTGGCTCGAATGGGATGTTGCGGCTTTTTGCCCACGGAGCATCCAACCTCGAATTCAGCATAGATGGCGGCCAAATCTGGTCAACCAATGGTTATTTTGGCAGTCTAACCGTCGGGAACTACCAGCCGCAGGTGCGAGGCACGAAGTTCGGTTGCATCGTCGGCGCCATTGGTCAG
>JAHEAS010000897.1 GCA_024642645.1 Saprospirales bacterium
CAGTGACCTTCCGCTTGTACGGCTATGGTGGCGCTGCCAATGGGGATGTCAATGGAATGCTACCGAACGCCACCATGAGGATAGGCAATGGTGCAGGCGACGATTTGTCCATCAATGGTTTGGCTGCCGCTGTTTGCAGCATTAGCGCAATTTCCACTTCCAATATTTCCGCCTGCAATGACAACGGCACTTCCAACCCCGCCGACGATTTTTTCACCGCCAACGTGACCGTGACTTTCAGCAATGCACCCGCCACGGGAACGCTAAACTTGAGCGGCGACGGCACAGCCTCCGTGCCTGTGAGCGGCTTGACCAGCCCTTACACTTTCACGGGCGTGACGATGAGCGCCGATGGCTCGGCCATTTCACTCACCACTGCTTTTTCTGCGAATGCTGCCTGCACCTTGACCAATAGCAATGCAGGCACAGCACCCACCGCTTGTTCGTCCGCACCCGTCTGCAATATTTCCGCTATTTCCACTTCCAATATTTCCGCCTGCAATGACAACGGCACTTCCAACCCCGCCGACGATTTTTTCACCGCCAACGTGACCGTGACTTTCAGCAATGCACCCGCTACGGGGATGCTCAACCTGAGCGGGGACGGTACGGGTTCAGTTTCTGTCATCGGCCTGACCAGCCCTTATACCTTCACGGGCGTAACGATGAGCGCCGATGGCTCGGCCATTTCGCTCACCGCCGCTTTTTCGGCAGATGCGGTTTGCACCTTTACCAACAGCAACGCTGGCACAGCGCCAGTATCTTGTTCCATTGCCCCGGCTTGCAATATTTCCAATATTTCGGTCGCCAATATTTCCGCCTGCAACAACAACGGCACCCCCTTTTCCAACGACGACCTCTTTACGGCGGATGTGACCGTGACTTTTTCCAACCCACCGGCCACTGGTACGCTCAACCTTTCTGTTGATGGAACGGCCTCGGTCAATGTTTCCTTACTCAACAGTCCCACTTCCCACACATTCATAGGGGTAGTTATGATGGCCGATGGCTCGCCCGTCAATTTGATGGCCACTTTTTCCGCCACGCCCGCCTGTCAATTTTACAAGGGTGAGATAGCAGCTTCTCCATTACCATGTTCCTGCGGGCCAGTCATAAATGAAGTTGACTACGACCAGCCCGGCATTGACCACGCCGAATTCGTGGAGATTTACAACGGCTGCCCATCAGGCATTGACCTCAGCGCTTATACACTTGATTTGGTGAACGGGTCGAACGGCAGCAACTACCAGAGCATCGAGTTGCCAAACACTGTTCTTGCTTCAGGTGGTTATTTCGTTCTATGCTTAGACAACAACACCACGCCGAATTGCGATATGCAAATCCTCAATTCCATTCAAAACGGTGCGCCCGATGCAGTGGCTTTGCGTTTCGACGGCATCTTGGTGGACGGCGTGGGCTACGAGGGCAACGTGGCGGGCGTGACGGAAGGCACCAGCACAACCTTGATTGACGATGGTACAGTAGAGGCGCTTGGCCTCTCCCGTTTCCCGAACGGCAACGATACGGACAACAACGACACCGACTTCAGCCTCCGCTGCACCACACCCGGCGCTGCAAATGCCAGCACGACAACCGCTTGTCTCAATTGTGGCATCAATTCTATTGTGGTCGGAAATATTTCTGCCTGCAACGACAACGGAACGCCCGACCCAAGCGACGATACTTTTACTGCCGACGTGACGGTCACTTTTACGACCCGGCCCAACACAGGTCAACTCAACCTGACAGGCGACGGCACGGCATCCGTGGCTGCGAGCGGCTTGGCTTCGCCTTACACTTTTGTCGGCGTGACGATGAGCGCCGATGGCACGCCTATTTCGCTGGCCGCAACTTTTGGGGCTTACAACACTTGCACTTTGACCAACAGCAACGCTGGCACAGCGCCCGCTTCGTGTTCCGTGGCCCCGGTTTGCAGCATCACCAATATTTCTGTCAGCAATATTTCTTCGTGCAACAACCAAGGCTCAAGCAGTCCTTCCGACGATACTTTCACAGCTGACGTGACGGTGGCATTTCAGAATCTCCCGGCCACCGGGACACTCGACTTGAGCGGCGACGGCACG
>JAHEAS010000150.1 GCA_024642645.1 Saprospirales bacterium
GGGTGCACCGCAAAATCACTGATGCGCCCGCTGGTGATGGCCGGGCCGACGCTGCGCCAAGTGAGGCCGATGCCGAGGGTGTCGAGGTAAGTTTTGGGAGCTTCCTTTTTCTCCTCGGCTTTCTTTCCTTGCCTACCGGCAGGCAGGTTTTGGGAGAAAAGATTGGTGGAGAATAGTAGCACTGTCGCTAACAGGAGGGTGGAAAATCTGTTCATTTTTACTTGTTTTTGTTTGGGCGGAAAGGTAGGGAATTGTAATGGTATGGGGAAATATGGCTTTGCACCGTTACCTCAATTCCTTAGGATAGTATATTGCATTAGCTGAGGTCTCACCGATTCATATTGTATTTGGTTACCATTGAGGGGTATCACTATATTGACTTTTGTGCCAATAATAGCGCCTGCTATTGTACCAACTATCATGGTACCTCTCAAGCTGATTTAGTCAGCGAGTAAATCCATGGCTTTTGGCATCCTTTTTCGAAAGTATCTAACACAGTTTTACTGCGTACCTTAATTTTACCAGTGAGGAAACTCACCCTCCTTAAAAGCCATAAATGTTAGTTTTTCCAGTCAACACCTCCCCATCGATGCAACCTCCACTTTCAAAGACTCACCTATCCCAAAAAAGTAGTGAACTTAGTGCCATGTACTTAAAAAAAGTCTTTAGCCTATTGTTCCTCAGCTTTTTACCGAGCATGCTGTTTTGCCAACCGGTAGATACGCTCGCACTAGCAAGGGAACTCCGACTTGTCGGCAAAACCCGACCTGCCGCTAAACTCCTTCAACATTGGACCATTGCTCACCCCACTGACGCAAATGCATTCTGGCTGGCAGGGCAGAATGCGTATTGGCGAAAAAACTACCGAAAAACCCGGCAACATTATTCCAAAGCCATGTCGCTCGACCCAGCAAACCTGTACCTGAAACTTGATTACGCCGAAGCCCTGCTCGGCATGGGCAGGTACCGTGAGTTGGAAAATCTGTTGGCAAAAATCCCAACTTCTGCGCAGAATGACCCTCATTTTCACTATATCAATGCAAAACACCTATTCTGGAAGGGCGACTTTTCCGCTGCCGAAAATTTTGCTCGCATCGCTAACAGCTCCGGCTCGCTTCATGCCCCAGAGTTGCTCCGTGAAATCGAACTTGCCCGTGCTCCGCAGCTCGTGTTTTTCGGAAATTACGAAGCTGATACACAGCCGCTTGAAAAGACTGAACCTGGCATCGAAGCCGTATTTTCAAAAAGCAAATGGCTCGACCTTCGCCTGCAGGCAGTTGGGCAGCGGTTTTTGAGCGAAAATGCCACTTTCGACTTTGCCAAATTTGACGTTGGAAACCGCTTTCATTTTGTAAAAACTGGGACAACAGTGGGCGTATCGGCAGGCATTTTTGCGAAGGCAAACGCATCGAATGGCGCCATTAACTCACCATCATTCACTACTTTGACAGCCGACCTACAATTGACGCAACGGCTGCCCTTTGGCCTTAAAATCAAACTCACTGGTGCCAGAAAACCATACCTGCACACCAGGTCCAGCCTCGATACATGCATTTTCTTTCGGCGAATTTCCGGGGAACTGGAATGGCAAGAGCCGCACGGTTTTTGGGCTCAGGTAGGTGTACTGAATGATGTTTTTGAAGATGAAAACCAAGTCCAAACAGCTTGGGCTTGGTTATTGTCACCTCCACTGAAAGCTGGGCGTATATCCGTGCGTGCAGGCTATGCTTTCAGCCATTCTGACTCAAAATACAATCGCTACTTTTCCGAAAAAAGCCTCCCTACATTGCTCAACCCCTGGGATAGCACCGCACAAATAAAGGGGGTCTATGCCCCCTATTTCACCCCAGAAAACATGAATATCCATGCAGCATTGGGCCTACTACAATTCGATATATCAAAACGTATTTCATTGATAGTTAATGGCAAATACGGCTTTTATGCGACTGCCGACAACCCGTACCTTTTTCTGGATGTTGATTCTATTGATGCAGTCTTCATTCAACGGGAATTTCAAAACACAGATTTTTCGCCCCTTGAAATAAGCACAAAATTGAGCGTCCAGTTTTCCGAACGCATCTCGGCAGTTGCACATTGGGTATTTACCCGGAACCTTTTTTACGAAAGCCATGTCGCCGGGGCACAGTTAAAATGGATTTTTTGACCATGAATGGCATCGACAAAAATCTCTGGACTTTTCGAGAAGCAGCTGACGTCCGTCGGCTTGACCGTTTTGTGCTGCTCATGCTCACCGCTGCCGGCATTTTCGGGGTATTGAGGCTCTTGGACTGGTGGTTTCGGGCGGTGCATGTAGGAAATATCGCTCTGTATCTCCTGCTGAGTTTGGTGTTTTGGTGGGGCATTTTACGGTTGGTGATTATTTGGATTGGGCTGTTGAAAATCAAGAAACCCGCAACTGCACCAACGCCTGCACCGGGGCTCAAAGTGGCCATTTTCACCACATCTTCCCCCGGCGAACCTGCCAGCATGTTTGAAAAGACCCTGGCCGCCTGTGCCCGTATCGAATACCCACACACGACCTATCTTTTAGACGATACCCGTGACCCTGTTTTTCGTGAAATCGCTGAGCAGCATGGGGCGGTCTGTCTCGAAATCGTCGGTTTCCCGGGCGCAAAAGCTGGTAAAATAAATGAAGCCCTGCGCCGCACCAACGAAGAATTCATCCTCGTGCTCGACCCCGACCATGTGCCTTTCCCGGGGTTCTTGGAACACACTTTGGGGTATTTTCAAAACCCCAAAACGGGTTTTGTGCAGGTTTGCCAAGCATACTATAACCAATACCGTTCTTTCACCGCCGCAGGGGCAGCAGAACAGACCTACCTTTTTTATGGACCCACACAAATGGCCTTGCATGGCATGGGCTGTGCGGTAGCGATTGGGGCAAATTGCACTTTCCGCCGCAGCGCCCTGGAAAGCATCGGCGGGCACGGCATCGGACTGGCGGAAGACCTCATCACTTCAATACGCCTCCACGCAGCGGGCTGGCAGAGTGTTTACAACCCCGTTGTGGTGAGCCGTGGGCTGGTACCAGAAGACCTCGGCTCCTTTTGTAAACAACAGATGAAATGGGCACGTGGACTGTTCGAAGTGGCTTTTTCAGAAGTGCCCCGTGCCTGGAAAGGGCTGGCTTTTTGGCAAAAATTGGCATACACCTCCATTTCAACCTATTATTTTGTGGGGGTAACCATGCTGGTTTTTGTGCTGTTCCCTTTTATATTTTTTGCGACCGATACCCTGTCGGCACACATGAAATTTGTGGATTTCTTGCAAAATACCGCCCTCGTTATGTTGGTGGACCTAGCGATTTACCTCTACGCACAACGCTGGCTTTGCCATCCGTCAACAGAGAGAGGACTTCACTGGCGTGGCATGGTGCTAAAATTTGCCTGCACTCCTGTCTTTGTTTTGGGCTTCGTGCTCTCGCTAGTCAATGCCGATGTGCCTTATATCCCAACGGCAAAGAAAGCAGTGACGGGCACGGTCACGCCGTTTGCGAAACCACTGACTATCCATGCAGGTTTATTTTTGTTGGTGATAACAGCCATCCTTTGCTATCGTTATTTCTGGATGCCTGCCGACGAGCTGGTTTTTTCCGCTGAAAAAACCTGGGGTATGATTGGCTTTGCCACCATCGCATTTGCCATGTCCGTTGGTGGGATTTTTGCGGCCCGTGAGGCTAAGCATTTAAAGTCGGAAGAACCATGGGAAACTGTTCCAGATAGATTAACTTTGAAAACATGAAACCAATCCTAAGAATATTCATCGCCTTTCTCGCCCTTACCCTCGGCGGTGCCATCGTTTTTGGGCTTACTTTCGTTGGCGAAATGACCAAGGGGCCGATAGAGGATGCCCTTTCTGGCGCAGGTGAAGCTGTGAGAGAAGTTGAGGAAAAAATCATCCTCGAACAACGTACCGAGACGAGGGCGGACCAGCTGGCTTGGTTGAAGAACAAAAAAAAGAACTTGCAAAACCCCACTAAAATACTGCTCGGCGCATTCGACTCCGAAGCCAATAAATCACTCAAACCTATTTTCAACCTCGAAAAATCACTGGGCACAACTTTCCCTTTAGTGCAACTTTATGCCGCATGGGGAAGCAAAGAGGACGAGCATTTTCCAAAATTGAAGGTGGAGAGCATCCTCAAAAGTGGCTCTATTCCGGTCATCACCTGGGAGCCCTGGCTCACCGACTTTGACTCCAGCCAATTCACAGGCGGGTTGCGTCCCGTCGAAGTTCGTGACAAAAATGGCCTGAACGATATTGCCACCGGCCTGTACGACGATTACCTGCATACATGGGCAAAGGCAGCAGCCAAAGTCAAACAACCAATTTTCCTGCGCTTTGGGCATGAGATGAACGACCCTTACCGTTATCCTTGGGGGCCACAAAACAATCAAGCCGAGAGTTTTGTAGCGGCATGGCGGCATGTCCATGAAGTTTTTCAGCAAGAAAATGCTACCAATATTATTTGGGTTTGGTCGCCGCACCCGGCACACGGCTGGTTCGAGGCATATTACCCTGGTAATGATGTGGTGGATTGGGTAGGGGTTGGCGCCTTGAATTATGGCACGGTCGCACCGTGGTCGCAGTGGTGGTCGTTTGATGATATTTTCGGAAAACACTACACGGAACTAACGGCTTTTGGCAAGCCTATCATGGTGAGTGAGTTCGGTTGTCTTGCGGTAGGTGGCGACCGGAAGAAGTGGTTTTCAGCTGCGCTTGACAGCCTGCCCGTCAGCTATCCGAATGTCAAAGCATTAATTTTTTTCCACAATTTGCGTGACCAAACGACAACGCAACAGCCTTTGGACTGGAGCATCCGCTACGATTCATCCATCGTTCGAACGGTAGCCAAGGCATTGAAAAGTTGGAAGTGAAAATGAGGATGAAAATCACGGCCTGAGAGGACTCACGGCCGCCTGCCGCTACTCCCGCACCTTTCCCGAAAATACACTCGCCTTCCCATTGAAAGGATTACCGGACGAGCGCCGGAAGGTGACCACCTGCCCAGTATGCCAAAGCACATCGCCTATTGGCCCGTTGAGCATGTTCCAAAAAGGAAATTCAGATTCGTTTTCACCATTTTTGAAGACGATTTTCATGTCCTCCAGCTTGTCGCCAGATGTTTTTAGCAGGTCGCTGGCAGCTTGCAGGTTTTCCAACACCATTTTCCTTTTTACTTCAAAAGTCAGCGGCGAGGTTTCTTCGCCTGACCTGATGTTGTGCTGGTTTTTTACTCCGTTTAGGATGACGTTGGAAAGGCCAAGGATATGGTCTATCGTTTCCTCGCTAGTCCGTGCCTCGGGTGTGGGACGAAAGGCAAGGTCTTCGGGTCGCAAGCCCTCGGTAGCCCAGTAGAAGCGGAAGCCGAGCCCATCAATGGTACGAGCGACTACGGTCTCTGGGGTGAAAGTGTCGGGGTATGCTGGGATTTCCCGGTAGGGTAAGGCTGCATTATCACGCTGCATGTCAGGGCTGGTTTCGTCTTGTGAAAAAAGCGAAGTTTGGAACACGATTGAAAAAGCAAGCAACAGGACTTTTTGCAACATGGCGGTTAGTTTTTCTTTTTGCAAAGATAGAAAACCAATGGCCTGACGCATTATACTTTGCGCCAGTTGGTTTATAAAAAATTGATTTGCACGACCTGTCTTGCTATTCGGGAAAACCAATCATTGCGTACGTACTGAGAGAGAAACTATTCATACGGCAACGCACTAGCCCTAAAAATATCTTCAATAAAATGAATAGCATTAGGGATATCCCAACCTCTGTAGCTATCTGTGACTACACCATTTATCAGGTCAATATATACAATGGGTAATCCACTACTGACGAAATCGAATACGTCCATATCCACAAAGTCCCCATTGTCCATATTTCGCAAACCAAAGCGGTTTATATTAAACTCATTATTCCTTTTTCCTCCGTGCCAAAAAGTATAATCAATATAAAGTCGGTATGTATGCTTTGGGTTGAAAAACATATAGTTGGCAATAATGTCAGACTTAAATGTAATAGCGATAACACTGTTAACACCCTGACAATCTAACTGCATCAATGGTTTGGACTCATGGTAAATGACACCATATTTACTTTCAGATGAGTCCATTAATAATTTTTTCTCACTGCTCAGCAAAAACAGTTTTGAATAATCATTTGATGCCACTGTTATAAGTCGACTCCGCAGCGACTGGTCGAGCCAAAAAAGTTCGTTATCTGTACCGAATTGATAATCTTTTCCAACGATGACATTGATAGAATCTTTATTGTACCATGATTTAACCTGCGCTTTACGAATATTGCGGGTATGCAATTTCATCAATTGCACATTGAAGGCATCAATAACATCGGAAAAGGCTGTTCCAGATACCTTATTGTCCATTGATAGATTCAGCGAATAACCATTGCTTCCGGTTTCTAAGTCGCCATAAGCATGCAACACTTCGCCTGTGCTTCGGTCTTGTCGCCAGAGATTGGCGGTGCATTTTGAATCAAAAAACATCAGTTCCATTTTTCCAATCGCTTGGCTGTCCGGCACTACCAAGGTCAACAAGGTGCTTTGTCCAACGTTGTCGTGCCAAATCACTAGGTCCGAATTGCCGCTCAAAAGCAGTTCGTCGTTGGTATCCGCTGTGTCGAGGAACATAAGTGCAATGCCCGACAGAAAAGCGTTTGGCACTTGCTTTTCGATATTGGAGACTTTTTTTGAAAGAGAATTGAAATAAACAGGAAGCGCTAATTGCGGCTTAAATGGAGACTGGGCAACGGCGTTAAAGCCCAATAAGAACAGGGCGATGAATAGGCTAAATGTCCTTTTTGTCATTTGGTCAATTTATTTTTATTTAACAATTGGATGACAAAGCTACCTATCCAAACCCAGTTTTTATGCGCAGCGCACGGAATAATACACTAGTATTTCTGAAGTTATCATGGATTGGGAACCCCTCAGTGACATCATCCCGCATAAGCTGCAAGCTGAAAATTGGCACTACCCAACTTCCAAAATGCGGATGCTTTGTTCCCGAAAAACGAAGGTTTCACCTGCTTTGCGGTTCGCCAACGCTGCTCCGATAGGAGATGCTAGCGATATGAGATAGTAAACTTTTCCGTCCAGTTCCAGCTTTCCAGCACTGATGGCGATGAAGTAATTGCCCTGACCAGTCAGCACCAAACTGCCCTCACCAATGCTCGGCGGCAAGTCTTCCAATTGAACCCTATCCACTACCTGTTGGAGTTGTGTGACTTCCGCTAGTTGCAGTGCCAGTTTTTCCTGTTCGAGCTGCATCATTGCCCGTCCGGTTTCGTGCTTGTCGCCAGCGGTACTTTTGGTCTCTTCATCGAGGGCCTGTCGGATGCCCGCTTGGGCATTAGTGATGGTGGCTAACCGCTGGTTTACGTATTGCTGACAATGAGCGAGGAGAAGGGGCTTTTGGTGCATAGTGGGCAAGGTTTTTATTTGTAAAGGTAGGGAATTGGGGATTTTGTGTAAC
>JAHEAS010000898.1 GCA_024642645.1 Saprospirales bacterium
GCCAGCGCACTGTATGACTCTCCAACTAGCTTGTTGCACAAAACATTCGTGTATGCTACACCTCCCCCACCTTTGGTACCTGCAAGATGTGCGAGGTCACCGTTAAAGTTGCCGTTCAAGTATATCCTGAATTGCGAAAGATGGTTACCTGCCGTTGGCCCCACATAAGGGTCTGCAATATCCCAAGCTTTTATTTCATTGATGGAAATATCAACACCTTCATTGGCATAGAGCAAGGATACTTGACTGAATACTCCGCTCAAATAATCGACTGCAGGTGTGACGCCACCTTTGGCGACCACGAGGTCATTGTCAATCTCGAAGTACATTTTTACGCATTTTCCAAAGCTTTTTTCATTGCCGGCTAACGCTGGTTCTTTCATTTCTGGTTGTGGCAATTCATCTGAAAAACAATCAAAGGATGGTGCTAGCTTCAAGTCTTTGTCGTTGTAAACAACCATGGTTCCATCTGAGCTATTGTCCAGTTTGCCCAGCACAAAATTATTGCCACCGAAGCTGACAAACCCCATGATTTCTTCCCTGTTGACCGTAATTGCTGCCAAGGAGTTCACATCGCCTTTCACAATTCCCCAGTAATAAATACCTCCTTCGTAATTGAAGGCTTGGTGAACATTGGAAGCCCTGGTTACATGGAAAGCAGGTGCGAAAATATTGGCCTTGAAAAGCTCAAGTCCAATTGTGCTGCCATCATTCAATGGCAAATCCATGGTTAGAAGAGGCTGTGGATGCTGCAACAATCGACCGACCTCGGGAGCTTGCAATTTAAAAAAGGTGGCTTCCGTGACTTCCTCCTGAATCAACGAGGCACGCTGGCCTTCGTTGGGCAGTTTCTGGAGTAGCTGCGTTGGCTTTAAAGATTTGAAGGCCTCGTGATTATTGTAAATTTTTGAAGCAATTGGGTGTTGGTTGCGCTGGGCGCTGAGTTGCGAAAAAAATACACAAAGCAAAAGCATCAACGAGAGTGAAGTATTCTTGTTCATAATTCAATAGGTAGAAGTTGTAAGTATATGCTTGAAAATCTTCAGTAATTTTTTAAAAGCACAATAGCTAGGTTGCCGGCAACGAAAGTTTAGTGTCCGCCTTTTAAGGCACAGAACACTAGAATTGAAATTGATATGCGCTGGGGGACCCAACAGGGGGAAAGCAAAAGGGGGGAAATTCAAACGCTAAGAGCGTACTGAAAGGGGGTGGGTAAATTGAAGTACGCCCTAAAAGAACATTTATAAATGTCAGGAGGTAATGCCCAATGGCCAAAGACTGTGCCAAGGGGGTAAATTGTAAATGCCAGGGCGATGTTGATTCGCCATTTGAAGAATTTAAGTGATGACTTGTAAAATGGGATTTGATGTTTGTTCTAAATTCACCGGATGGTGCCTTAGCACCTTTAAGTAGTCGTGGTTATAGTTGACTACGGAGCCAGCTATATACAGTTAATCAAGTTGCATGGTTCTTAGCCAAAGCTAGGCTGATAGCACATCTTCAAGCGTACACAGATTTTCACGAGCAGTTAGCTTTATTATTTTTAAACTAAAAACAGTCTGTGGGGCTTGAGTCCTGTTTATCATTTTTTTAGTTGTTATGGAACGGAATTTGCCCTTTACGTAACTATTCTCGCCCATCTATTTTTTCCACACCCTTTTTTATTAAGCATCCCTCAATAGTCAATAGGAACTTCCTTTTTTGAACATTGTCTTTTGAGCTGATTTATGTTTCAATCAAACCCAGCATGAATTCGAGAATACAAATCCTATTTTTAGCATTGGCCTTGCCATTTTTTGCCCAGTCACAAGCCTTCAACACACCAGGCCCCTATACCTTCAACGTGCCTAATTCGCCAGGGGCTTATAATATCGTTGTCCAAGTCTGGGGCGGCGGCGGAAGCGGTGGCGGTGGTGACCAAGGCATTGCATCAGGCGGTGGAGGTGGAGGAGGCTATGCTACCGCTACGCTTATTGCCGTGAATGCAGGGACTCAGTTTAGTTTTGTGGTTGGTGCAGGTGGGACTGTAAGTGGAGTTACACCCATGTCTGGAGGTGAATCTTCGTTCAATTCAACTA
>JAHEAS010000899.1 GCA_024642645.1 Saprospirales bacterium
ACGCTCAGGCCATCTTCCTGTAACCGCGTCATTAACGGAATCCAATACCCAGGCAAAACCTGTCACACGCCCGTAGCCTCCCAGCCACTCTATGGATATGCGGATTTCAATATTCCAGCAGCCATCTTTTTCTGTTACGCCTACCTCAATATCTTCAGGTTGAGTGACAACGTCCACCCATCCGCCATTCCCATCTCCCTGTCGCAGCGCAGCAGAAGCTCCTTTCCTAATTTCTACCTGATAATCACCCGGCTGGGCAATACCTTCGCTGCTGTAATCGGGATCAATCATGAGTAGCACCCTGTCTGCCCTCTTATCAGGAACACCTTCAAACACTACAAAAAAATCATAAGCTGAGTGGTATAAAAGCACTTTCGCTTTTGGTAGATTCAGTTGAACGGTGGTTGCAAATTCATAGGCTGCGTCATCTGCCTTACCATCTATTTTCGCATTGTTCGTCCAGAATGGGATGTTTAAGGTGGTATCAGACAATTTTGGTCCTTCTATTGGCTTTCTGGCACAGGCTATTAAAATGAAAAAGGGTAAGAGCAGGAGGAATTTTTTTGTTGAGATTCTTTTTTTATTGAAAAAATAGAGGATGCGTTCGGCGAGGAATTTGTTGCAATCCATGATGAGGAATTTTGATTCATTTGATGCTTCAAACTTACGAAGAAGTGGCTAATTTAGGAATCTTTTGTTTGTAAAAACACTGCTCTAAGAGAACTAACCTAATCCATAGAAATGGATACTGGAGATTCGAAATTTTGGCAATACTGTGCTATCCTAATTTGAATAGGAAACACGCTACTATTTTCGCATCACCTCCCCCAACCCCGTAAACCGCTTCACCGCCTTGTCGTTCTTCACCGCCATCGCAATCGCCTTCTTCGAGCCGACCAGCACGACCAGCCGCTTGCCCCTCGTGATACCCGTATAAATCAGGTTGCGGTAAAGCATCATGTAGTGGCCCATCACCAGCGGCATCACCACGCAGGGGCATTCGCTGCCCTGGTACTTGTGGATGCTCACGGCGTAGGCCAGCGTCAGTTCGTCCAGCTCGGTGAAGTCATAGGTCACGTCACGGCCGTCAAATATCACGACGACCTCGTTTTCCCCCTTGTCAATTTTCTTGATGCGGCCCACATCGCCATTGTACACGTCCTTGTCGTAGTTGTTCTTGATTTGCATCACCTTGTCGTCGTCGTGGAAACTGCGGCCCATCCTCACCAGCGGGTCGTAGCTGGGATTCAGTTTTTTCTGAAGGACATCGTTCAGGTTGCGGTTGCCGATGGTGCCCCGGTTCATGGGCGCCAGCACTTGGATGTCGTCAAAGGAATCGAAACCGTAAGCCTTAGGCAGGCGGCTATCCACGAGGTTCACTATGAGGTCGGTGAGTTTGTCGGGGTCTTCTTCCTCCATGAAAAAAAAGTCGCCGCCCTTGTCGTTGCTCAGGTCGGGGTATTCCCCGGCGTTGATGCGGTGGGCGTTCGTGATGATTTTGGAACTGGCCGCCTGCCGGAAAATTTCGGTCAGGCGGGTGGTCGGAATTTTTTCACTCAAAATCAAATCCTGCAACACGCTGCCCGCCCCCACGCTCGGCAACTGGTCCACGTCGCCTACGAACACCAACCGGGCATGGGTCGGCACGGCCTTCAGCAGGTTGAACATCAGCACCGTATCAATCATGCTCGCCTCGTCCACAATGAGCAGGTCGCAGTCGAGCGGGTTCTCCCGGTTGCGCTTGAAGCCCCCGACATTGAAGTCGAACTCCAGCAACGAGTGGATGGTGCTGGCCTTCATGCCCGTGATTTCGGCCATGCGCTTGGCTGCCCGACCCGTTGGCGCAGCCAACATGATTTTCTGCGTAATTTCCTGCGTGATGGCGAGGATGACCTTCGTGATGGTGCTCTTGCCCGTACCCGGCCCGCCGGTGATGATATGTACTTTTTCGGTCAGGCTTTTTGCTACCGCAATGCGCTGGTTCTCCGCCAATTGGATGCTCAATTTTTTTTCCGCCCAGGCAATTGCCTCCTTGGTTTTTACGCTCCGCAATGCGGAACTACCCCCTTGCAGCCTT
>JAHEAS010000900.1 GCA_024642645.1 Saprospirales bacterium
ATAGCGTTCTAAAAGTGGTGTGCCACTGAGGTAGCCATAGCGGAAGTGCACAAAGTCATCGTTGGAGGGGTCGTCCATTATCGCCTGCTTGACATCCGCTGTGATGTTGGAAGCATTGATAGCATTGATGTAAGCTTGGTAATGGTCTCTTTCCATGGCATCGGAAAGTCCATCTAGGCCGACGTCCTGGGCAGCCCTGTTGGCGCTGTCCGTGTCAAACGAGTTGGTGATTTGTTGCGTCAGCGGTACCCTTCCCCAACCGGTGGTAGCTGCACGGCGGCCTTGGGTGTTGGGGCCAGGCAGGCCATTTTCAAAAAACTTGCGGGAATCGGGAATGATGTCCTCAGAAATATTCCCAAGGTTGAAATAGATATAACCGTCCATGTCGCCGTTGACGGCGACAGGGTTTCCAGCATCTGCCCCTGTCTGGTCGAGGAACGGACTTAACATCCAAAACTCGATGTACTCAATGTTGGCTGTTTGAAAGTCGTTGGTAGTCAATTGCCTCATGATACCGGCCCAGCGTGTTTCTGGTTCCAGCAAGTTGGCGGTGGTATTGTTCAGACCCGCCGAAAATGCCGTTCCGCCAGGAAGGTCATAGTTGTAAGGCCCACGACGAGTTGGGTCGTACATCACATCGAGTATCTGGTTGAATGAGTTGCCAAACTGGTTGGTGGGGGTGAAATTGGGGAAAATCTCCTGTTGGCTGATGTTCTGGGTGTAGGGGTTGGTGGCATCTGAACCACCTCGAATGTCGCCACCGGACTCAATCCGGAACCAACTTAAATGCGCCCGGTTCACGCCCGCCAGGATGTCGTCCTTTAGGCCCGACTCTGGAAACATATCGTTCTGCGGGATACTTGACATGACCCAGCCGTTTGTACCATTAAAAGGCGACTGAATATTGATAGGCTGAGCGCTTCCCTCGAAGTCGTCAATATAGGTTACGCCTCCTTTGTCGCCATCTGCTGTTTTTTCGTTGATGGCACGGGCGTGGCCAGGTTTTATGGCTGCCGTTTCGGCAGAAAGCGTGACGTTGGAAGGCGCTTTCGTGGAAATGAACGGCAGCTTGTCCACCATCTTTGTAATCCACGGCACTTCGTTGCTGTAGTTGATGTCGAGGCCAAACATGCGGTTGTTGATGGGGTCATCGCCGATGTTCACCTTCTGGGTGTAGGGCCGCTCAAACAAACGGAGGTAAGTACCACCGATGGTCAGGTGCTTGTTCACTTCGTAATCCGCCCGTACGCCAAGCATGGATTTGGTTTGGAATCCGAACAACGTATTGTCCTCAAACGACACCTTAATAGGTGTGCCAGAGTTGAGGATGGCATCGTTGAGGATTCGCACCTTGCCGATGGAATAGTCTACTTCGTAATCCTTGCCCTCCAACAGGGTTGCACCGCCCGCAGTTACCTTGACCGAACCGGGCGGGATGTTGAAAGCGCCCAATGATATTTCACTCGAAACACTGGACTTGTAAGTTCCTTTTATGGTAAAACGGTTGAGTTCCGGGAATTCACGAGCGTTGAACAGCGTCTTGTTGTAGAGCTGTTTGAACACATATTTTTTGGCCTCAACGGGGTCTGTGATTTGTTTTTCAAGGGCATCGCCAAATGGCTCCAAAACTGGAAACATGATGCGGCCGCTGCGTGACTGGATGGTGAGGCCATCCACATAATCAAATACACCGTCCGGCTGTGGGTCGTTCTGCACGTTGAGTTGGTCGAGGTTGAACACTCGGAGCAGTGGTACGCCAGCCAAATTGCTGGAGGGTAAGAAACGCTTGCTGCCCTGTCCGGGGTCGTCGTAGAAAATGTCCAACTTGAAATCTTCCCTCGATACGTTGTAGGCACCGATGTTGTACACGTTTTTCATCATCAGGTCCCAAGTCGGGAGGTTGACGGGCTGCACGGTGCTTTTCAGCATTTTAACAAAAAGCACGTTTTGGTTGGGGGCGGCATCGGGGTTGCTTTGGGCATTCAAACCGGAGTTCTGGGCTACGTCCTCGGCCATCTGACCGACTTGGTACAATTTGTCCTTGTAGGTGTATTCAAAGGCAACACCCACCACT
>JAHEAS010000901.1 GCA_024642645.1 Saprospirales bacterium
CCATCATGCCGTTATCTTCCATGGCGGTGAAGCCTTGGTCAGCCATGAACTTGAGCTGGTCAATCAAGTCTTTGCCAGCCGAGTTTTCAAACATGCCAAAATGCGGAGCGTATTTCAGCTTGAATTTACGGACAGGAAGCGTGGCTGGCTCGTTGGCTGCTGCCGTTATCGTAGCTCCTGCGGCAACTGCCGCTGTGGAGAGTAGGCTGTTTTTTAAGAAGTTGCGACGTTGCATGTGCTGTTTAGTTTTGTTTTGTTGTAAAATCTGGATTGCAGTGGCAAGTTGGTTAGTGGGGAAACATTGAAGCGCCCCTGCCGTTTCGCAAACCGAGGAACTTATGAAGCGAAAGGTAGGTAAACTTTCAAAAAACTTTGGCAGTGTATGTAGAATGGGCTTTTTTTACCGAAACCCGCTATATATTTGCGAAAACAGTTCATAATGAACTGGAGAGGAGAGGTGCCAGAGTGGTCGATCGGGACGGTCTCGAAAACCGTTGTACGGGCAACCGTACCGAGGGTTCGAATCCCTCCCTCTCCGCAAAGTATTGAAAGTCAGTAGTTTGAAGTAGATTTTAACTGATTTTCAATTTAAAATTAATACTCGAATCAAAGGATTTGAAGCACTAAATTTTCTGAACAGGGACGGCCCTACTTTTTGGTACTTACGTCAAAACTTCAAAAGCTGTGCAAGCTGCTTCTGAAGTTTGGTATCGAATTTTGGCCAGTTTTAAGGAGTTTAAAGGTGTTGTTAGGTAGGCTTTAGAATGCTGAATTAGTTTGCAGGTCATGGGATGCCCCAAAATTTAATATAATCCAACCCATTACCCGCAAAATGCTTGGCTTGCCTACAATTTTCCTCGCCAGTTATATTTCTGTGCAGTATGTTTTTTTCTTCAATGATTTGATCATTAGTGTATTGTATTAAATATACAGTGTGTTTCACCGGCAGTTTGTTCAGCGGTGTATTCTTGCTGTTTTGCTAATTTTCGGCGAATAGGTCATTCGGTTTACCCACTATTTTTTCAAACGTCTTCTTTTGAAAAAATAACTTTCAGGATGGTCCTCGCTGGCAAAACATTTTAACATAAGTGCTGCGGCTATTACTACGTTTAAACAATCGTTTCTTTCATCCTGAAAAGGACTTTGCCAACAAAATAAGACCGTTGGTTGGCTTTACACCAGCTAATTTAAGTATTTTCAAGTTGGCCTTCTCGCACAAGTCAAATCCTTCGGACAAGGCTTATGCCATGCAAAACAACGAACGCTTGGAGTTCCTAGGCGATGCGATACTTGGCACTATCGTAGCGGAATACCTGTTCATTAAGTACCCCCATGCGAATGAGGGCTTTCTGACGAAGATGCGCTCAAAAATCGTGAAGCGGAACACGCTGAACAAAATTGGCGACAAAATGGGCCTTGACATGCTCCTTTCAGATTACAGCCAGACCCGTCTCAGCCGTTCCATGCTTGGGAATGCCGTCGAAGCGCTCGTCGGTGCGGTTTACCTGGAGAAAGGCTACGGAGCGACCAAGTGGTTTGTCATCCAAAAAATATTGCGCAATTACGTAGATGTGCACGAGCTGGAAAGCTACGATGACAACTACAAGAGCCAGCTCCTTGAATGGTGCCAGAAAAATGGGCAGACTGTTAGTTACAAACTGGTAGCCCGTTATAAGTTTGAGAAACGTGACCGCTTTAAAGTAGCGGTGATGGTGGACAATCAAAAAGTCGCCACCGCCGATGATTTCAACAAGAAAAGCGCTGAGCAAACAGCCTCTGAAAAGGCAATGATGGTACTTGGTATCATCGCCGATACTGGCGGAAATGGTATTGAGGAAGAAGATGAGGATGAGGATAACGAAAACAACGATTGATTTACGTTTAGCGGAAGGTTTGGAGGTGCTAGTCCAAATCAATAATGAAAAAGGGTACGGCGCAAAAGCACCGTACCCTTTTTCATTTTGACAAACTGCCGATAATGATTCTATTACACATTGAGATAGCTCATCAAAGCATCGTACCGCTCTTGTAGCGACTCAAGAAACTCCTCCTCATTGAAAGAGGCTTTGATGA
>JAHEAS010000902.1 GCA_024642645.1 Saprospirales bacterium
TCCATTCTCAAAAATCAATTTAAAAAAGCAGATGCCGCTTGCGGTATCTGCTTTTTTTGTCCACGTAGTTTGCTGCTCGCCAGCAGGCAAAAAGCCAAGGTCGGACTCGACCAGCTTGTTACCGAAGGCGCTAAAAACCTGTAGCCGCACTCGGCCCGCCTCGTGCAGCGTGAAGCGCAGCGAGGTTGTTTCCTGAAATGGATTGGGATAAATGTCATCCAGCGTAAACAGCCTATTTTCGATCACTTCCTCCGCAGCGGCAGGGGTGCAGGGTTGATTGAATTCAGCGCAAAAGCAGCGTTCCGGCAAGGTACAGTCCAATACGAAGGGGTTGGGCCTGCCGCTCTGGTACTGTGCGATGCGCCAGGTTCGGTTCCACTCCGGCTCATCCACAGGGTCGAGGAGGTGCCAGGCGCAGAGGGTCTGGCGCTGCGACTCGAAAAAGGTCGGGTTGGCGGCATCGGCCTGCGCCTTGTACATGGTGTAGAAGTAGAACATAGCCCTCGCCACATTGCCCTTGTGGTCTTCCCGTGGCTCGAAGAAGCCCGATTTCCACTCGCTGTACTGGTCAATGTTCGAGGTGGGTATGCTTGATGATTCCTGCCCGTTGTAGTACCATTTTTGAGTCTGGTTATCTGGGATTTCGGCGAAAGGGAGATTGCCCCGGTCTCCGTTCACGTCCTCTCGGGTTGGGTAGAGGTGGTGCATGTCGCCCTCGGCTTGGTTCATGGCCCCAAGGCTTTGCGGAAAGGTGTGTTCGGTATTGATGCCCTTGGCAAAGGCATCCTGCGTGGGGTCTTGGGTCGGATTGAGGTAAATCTTGTAGCCCGTGTAAACGCAGGTAAGCGAGTCGTGGAAGTTGTAAATGCGACCGAAAAGCGTGTCACGAGCCTGCGCTTGTGGGAGCAGCAGGGGTGGCTTGTAGGCGCTCACGAGGTTGTCCAACAGCTCTTGGCCTGAAAGTCCACTAAACACGGGTTCGTATTGTGCCAAAGCACTGATTTTCAATAAGATACAAAACAGGGCAAGTGTCGCTATTTTCTTCATCACGTGGTTATTTTGGGGTAAAGGTAGAAGATGGGCAGGTATTGGGAGCAGCTTCCGCTTTCCCATTCAAAAAAAGAGGCCCATAACACATCAGGTTATGGGCCTCGAAATGAGAATTGGAATTCGGGTATTTAAATTTTCAGGAATTTCTTCACTGTTAAGCACTTGGTTTTAGCGTAGTCACCCTTGGGTTTCAAATAAGCTGACTTTAATGGGTTCGGTTATGGCTTCGGGTGTCTAAATTCAGGAAGTCAGCAACCGGGTTTTGGCGACAGGGTCCCCTCACCATTGAATGGTTCCAACAAAGCGTTAGGAGTAAGTGTGCGGATGGAATGGTGTTGTTCTTCATTTGGTAAAAATTAAGGGTGTATTCAGGGTAAAAATCAGCTGCAATTTACCGTCTGCCGAGGAGTGGAGTTTGCACGTATCTTTCAAAAAGTTGCACGTATCTTTCAAAATGCAATAATTAAAGGCGTTTGAAGGCTGGAATTAAGCTTTTCTTCAAAAAAGCCCCGGTCAACAGCGGGTGACGCTGCTGCCGGGGTATATAAATTGAAAAGCTACTGTTTGATGAATTTGCCAATAAAAATCCGCTCGCCATCTGTCACCTTGAGCGAATACATTCCCGCTGCAAGTCCCTTCACATTCACCATTTGCCCACTGGAGAGCACTTGGTTTTTCAGCAACCTCCCTTGGGCGTCAAACACGCTGACTTGGAGGGGCTCAACAATATTTTCGGGTAGGTGCAAATTCAGGAAGTCAGAAGCGGGGTTTGGTGAAAGTGTCACTTCGCCTGCCAGCAGTTCCCTCGTGGAAGAAACATAAGGGCTTTCGTAAGCGCCCATGTCCACCCGGCTGCTTTGAATGCGGGTTTCGCCGTCAAGGTCATAGGCGGCAGTCACACCGTCGTTTTTGCCAGCGTCCACGCAGGGGCTGCCTTGCTGGAGGTGGTAGTCGCCGTTGCCCTCGAAGAGCGGGTCAGGACCCTGCTTATCGGTGGGGATGAGGAGGCCAGCGAGGCTGGCG
>JAHEAS010000151.1 GCA_024642645.1 Saprospirales bacterium
TTGCCTTAGGCACCTTGACACTTCTTCTGGCGCTGATGCTCATCTTGGCCAATAAGAAGCTTTACGTCTATGAAGACCCCCGCATCGATACCGTAGAAGACATGCTTCCTCATGCTAACTGCGGCGCCTGCGGCTATCCGGGTTGCCGTCCATTTGCTGAAGCACTTGTCAAGGGCAACGCCCTACCCGGCAAATGTAGTGTGAGTTCGGATGAGGGGCGGGTTAATATCGCCCAGTTTCTTGGCGTTGCATTGGGTGCGGAAGAAAAGCGGGTCGCCCGCCTAGCCTGCGCTGGTGGCACCAACGTGGCGCTGAACAGGGCCAAGTACCAAGGTGTCCAGACTTGCCAAGCCGCCTCGTTGGTTTCTGGCGGTGGTAAAGGTTGTTTCTGGGGCTGCCTTGGGCACGGTGACTGCGAAACAGTGTGCGATTTCGACGCTATTACGATGAACGAATTTGGGCTGCCTGTAGTGGATGTGGACAAATGTACAGCCTGCGGCGACTGCGTGGAGGTTTGCCCAAAGGACTTGTTTTCCCTCCAACCCATCAGTCACCGTCTTTGGGTAAATTGCAAAAACCTGGAGCAGGGAGATGACATCCTGGAGGAGTGCCAAGTGGGATGCACCGCCTGCGGCAAATGCGCTATGGATGCACCGGGCAATCTGATTACAATGGTGCATAACCTCCCAGTCATCAACTATTCGGAAAGCCACAACACGCAAGCCCCCATTCAGCGTTGCCCAACAGGGGCCATCGTTTGGCTGGATGATAAATTTGGCGTAATCAAAGGGAAGGAGAGCAAAAAAATCATTCGGAAAGGCGAACGGCATGAAGGGTATTCATGACCTAATAAAACAAGCCTCTCTGCCCCACCCTAGGATTAAGCAAGTCATGCCATTTCGATAAATAAACACAATAGTTAAGAAGAATTCGGGGAATTATCTTGGCTGGATTAATAGCTGACGTTTCTCAACTGAGTTGAATGATGTTAATCATTTAGCAATACGATTATCATGGACATATTGGGGAGTTATTGAACCTAAAATCTATGTCGTGAAAATCATTCATAACATTCTCGTCCCGACCGATTTTTCAGCCTGCGCTGAAAAGGCATTTCAGTTCAGTTTAAAACTTGCAGAAAAATGGAAGGCAGCCATCAAACTGCTGCATATTGTTTCACCAGACTATAGTGTAACGGACCTACCGACTTTAGTGGACACCGCAACCAAGGAAAAAATTGAGGTTGCTCTACAATTGCTAAAAGGTTTCAAGGTGAACGGAATATCCAAAGCCGAAGCCACTATACAGGAAATGCCCAAAGTTACGGAGGATATAAAGGTGAGCGGGCTCCCTTATGCGGCCATTAGTACAATAGCTGAGGAGGGAGATTTCGACCTCATCTTGATGGGCACCAACGATTACCATTCTGCTTGGGAAAGTGCTTTTGGCACAAATGCTGTCTCTGTCGTCAAACAGGCACAGTGCCATGTACTGGTTGTACCTGAGTTGGCAGAATTTAAAGGTTTCCCGCAGGTCGGATTTGCTGCTGACCTCCACGAAACCGACCCTTACCATCTATACAAGGTCTGTAAAATGATGGAGCCGTTTCATTCAATTATCCGCTGTGTCCATATTGTAAAAAAGGGGGAATCAGATGATGCCAAGCTGCGTATCGAAGAGTTGGAAGCATTTTTTGTCAATAATCCCATAGCGCTCCAAATGACCTTTCATACATTCGAAGAAGCATCCATTGAGACAGGCTTGGAAGATTTTGCGAACGAATGGAACCTTGACTTGCTTGTTATGTCATCCCCGCATCGTGATGTGTTCAGCAGGCTGTTTCACAAAAGCATGACGAAGCAGATGGCGCTTCATTCGAAAGCTCCTTTGCTGGTACTTAAATAGGCAGAAGAAATGCACCACACAGGGTGTATTCAGATGTTTGAATTTTGACAACAATCACCTTTGAACAATGACTAGAATCATTGAAATCCGAGTGTATATTAAATAATTTCGCACCATTATTAACGCATCAAAAATCGAATACCATGAGTTTAGAAAAGCAATTTGTTAAAGCCAAAAAAACGTACAAAGTGACTTTTTCTGTACCAATGGAAACATTGGATGGCGCAAAGGAAGTCCTATTACTTGGAGATTTTAACCAATGGGAGCCTAAGGAAGGAATTCCAATGAAGCTCACAAAGGATAAATTCACAGCAACAATGGAATTAAATCCAGGTCAGGAGTATGAGTTTCGTTATTTAATTGACAATAAATTTTGGACAAATGACCGGGATGCTGACAAATTTGCGCCAACGCCATTTGGTGTTGAAAACTCCGTTGTAGTAATACCTACTAGCTTGGAGAACTAGTTTAATAAGATGGGAAAACTCCAACAATGGTAGGTACTTATAGCTGGTTTTATTAAACCTAACAAATTTGCCATGAAAAAGCTAATTAAATTCGTACTTGCCGCAATGTTTGTAAAAGGCGTTATTGATAAATATCGCAAGCATAAATTTGCATAAAAAATCAAATACGCCGAGTCATAATATCTGATTATGACTCAAGCTAATGAGAGACACCACGTTACAAAGTTTATAATAGATACACTTTGTGGCATGGTGTCTTTTTTTATGGGCATATGAATTCTAACTATTGCTTTCCAATTAGAATTATTTCCCCACATAAGCCCCATAGTACCCAGCCCCCCATAATGCCGTTTTCTGGTTCAAAATCATATGGACCGGAACAGTCTCCACCAATGGTGTAAGCCGACCAACCGAAAAGAAAAATTCGTTAAAAATAGCATAATGCTCTTCGTTCCATATTTTGGGAAGGATACCTCCACCAATATACAATCCACCTGTTGCTTTTAGTTTAAGTGCCACATTCGAAGCAACCTGAGCTAGGTAACGCATGAATAGCCGAAGTGTCTCCATAGATACCGCACAATCGGCATGTGCTGCGAAACCTATGGCTGCTGCTATATCTTTTGTTTTTAATGCCTCATCCAAAACTTCGGAGGTTTTCCAGCCTTTCACATCACGTAAAAAGCCGAATATTTCAGCAATGCCAATACCCGACACTACCCGCTCCCAGCTCACATGGCCATATTTTTTTGAAAGGTGTTTGAACAACTCCCAATCCAACTCATTGTGGGCAGCAAAATGGGCATGACCACCCTCCGTAGCAAATGGGTGATACGCCTCTCCATCCCAATACAACCCGCCCTCGCCCAAGCCAGTGCCGGGTGAAATAACAGCCGCATTGCCTTCGCTGTGATTCTTCCCAGGGTATATCGTCCGCAAATCCTCCTCGGAAAGCGCAGCGAGTCCATAACAGTTGGCTTCCAGGTCGTTGATTAAATACACTTTTGAAATGCCCAAAGCCTCGCCAACGGCTTGGCTATCCACGTTCCAGTGAAGGTTGGTGCCAAGCGATTTCCCATTTCGCACTGGCCCAGCAAAAGAAATGCAGAACCGTGCAGGTTCATGTTCATTTTGGTTGAAATCCTTAACAATATCCACCAGCGAACTCCACTCTTTAGATGGGTAGCGATTTTCCTTAAGCAGCGTTGGTTCGCCATTTTCTATCCTAAAAAAAGCCATGTCAGTCTTAGTACCACCAATATCTGCAGCAAGGATGATGGTACCGTCAGGTGGAAGTATAAAATTTGGAAAGGCTATGGGTATGATTTTTTTTCTCATGTTAGTATCTTAATTTTAATGGGATTTCCCCATGAAATAATATCAGCAAAGGCCAAAATAAGTCATTATTCTTCAGATGATTTTGGTCATCATGTCTTTTGAATAATATCATGTAGGCAGGCCTTCCAAATTGCTTATTTTCGATAAATGAACTGGCACCTCATTTCCAAGAAAGAAGCACTCCAACTCGCCGGGAGCCATCCCCGTGGCCTAACAGCTTCTGAGGCAGAGGAACGGCTGGAAAAGTATGGAACAAATACTTTAAAAGAAAAAAAACGAGTCCCACCTTGGTTGATTTTTCTCCGACAGTTTAAAGATATGATGATTTTGATACTCTTTGCAGCAGCCATTGTATCTGGGTTGGTTGGCGATTTAAAAGATACGATTGTTATCATTGCAATCATGCTGCTCAATGCTGTGGTAGGTTTCATCCAAGAGTATCGGGCGGAACAGGCCATGGAGGCACTAAAAAAAATGGCTCCCCCTTGTGCACACGTACGCCGCAATGGTACCACCTCCCTTATTCCAGCGGCTGAGCTCGTACCTGGCGACATCGTGTTGCTTGAAGCTGGGGCCATGGTGCCAGCTGACCTCCGTCTATTGGAAATCCATTCACTTAGCATTGAGGAAGCTTCGCTCACTGGCGAATCACTGGCTGTGGAAAAACAAACGGAGGAATTGCACAACGAAAATCTCCCCATCGGTGATCGAAAAAATATGGCCTACAAAGGCACCTTGGCAACATACGGCCGGGGCATTGGCCTAGTAGTAGCTACTGGCATGAACACGGAAATTGGGCGTATCGCCCAGCTTTTGCAAGAGGACGAAACAATGACTCCTCTGCAAAAGCGACTGGCTGATTTTGGCAAAAAACTTTCGCTTGCCGTACTAGGTATCTGTATGATAATTTATGCAACTGGCCTGCTCCGGGGAGAAGACCCGCTGCAGATGTTGCTCACCGCCATTTCAGTAGCAGTGGCGGGCATCCCCGAAGCATTGCCGGCTGTTGTCACAATTGCCTTGGCACTAGGTGCACGGCGCATGGTTCGTAAAAATGCCCTAATCCGAAAATTGCCAGCGGTGGAAACGCTTGGTTCCGTCACGTTCATTTGTACAGACAAAACAGGTACGCTCACGCAAAACCGCATGGCCGTCACAGAAATCTGGACGCCAAACACAACGGCCGAAGCGTTGTCGTTGTCCGAAAAAGAAGCCTTGTTGCTATGTATGTCGCTAAACCATGACGTGACTAAAAATGGGGATGGTGTATTGACGGGCGAATCCACGGAATTGGCACTGGCAACTTATTCATCAAGTCAAAGTAATCATATCCAAGTTGACAATTATCCAAGAATAACGGAATTGCCATTCGATTCAGTTCGGAAAATGATGACAACGGTTCATCAAATGGAAGATAACCGTTTCCTCATCGTGACCAAAGGAGCACTCGAATCGGTGCTGGAAGCTTGTTCAGACTCCAATGAAACTATGCTTGCCACTGCCGAGCACATGGGCAATGAAGGACTTCGGGTAATTGCTTACGGTTATCGTGTAGTGGATAATTTACCCGACGAACAAACCTTTTCCACACTTGAAACCGACTTAAGAGCCTGCGGCCTTGTGGGATTGATGGACCCACCACGACCGGAAGCAGCAACAGCTATCAAAGATTGCAGAACGGCAGGTATTGTACCCATAATGATTACTGGTGACCACCCAGCTACGGCTTCCGCCATTGCGAAGCAAATAGGCATCCTTGAAAAACCTTCTGATAAGATGCTAACTGGTATGGAACTTCAAGCCATGCCACCGGATAAACTTGCAAGAAATATCGAGTTCATAAAAGTATATGCTAGGGTTTCACCAGAGCAGAAATTGCAGATTATCAAGGCTTTACAGGCCAAAGGCCATTTCGTTGCAGTTACAGGGGATGGCGTAAACGATGCCCCCGCACTCCGACGAGCCAATATTGGAGTGGCAATGGGTGTGACTGGCACTGATGTTTCGAAGGAGGCGGCACACATGATATTATTGGATGATAATTTTGCCACCATCATAAAAGCTGTTCGAGAGGGCAGACGGATTTTTGAAAATATCCGTAAGTTTATCAAGTACATCCTAACAGGAAACAGTGGCGAAATTTGGACCATCTTCATCGCCCCATTGGCTGGACTACCAATGCCCTTGTTGCCCATTCATATCCTTTGGGTAAACTTGGTCACAGATGGCCTTCCCTCCCTCGCCCTCGCTGGAGAGCCTGCCGAAAAAGACTTGATGCAATTGCCTCCCCGCAAACCAAGTGAAAGTATTTTTGCAAAAGGCCTGGGTATCCATATCCTTTGGGTAGGTATGCTGATGGGTGCAGTTTGTCTTGGTACACAAGCCTATGCCATCGCACACGACGACCCCAAATGGCAGACTTACGTATTTACCGTGCTTTGTTTTAGCCAGATGGGACACGCAATGGCAATTCGAAGCGAACGGTTTTTCTTGTTTAGACAGGGATTCTTTACCAATCCAGCTCTACTAGGAACTGTCTTGCTAACATTTTTGCTCCAACTTGCAATACTGTATGTTCCAACATTTCAAACGATTTTCTCCACACAACCATTGACCTTCCAAGAATTAGCAGCTTGTATATTGATTTCGCTGGTGGTATTTCACGCCGTAGAAGCGGAAAAATTGGTGAAAGTGTGGCGACGAAAATCTCCGGCGGTCACTTCCTTGCACTAGTTTAAACACCTCCATTTGGATATTTTTCAAAACAAAAAAGCCTTGTAAATCAATGACTTACAAGGCTTTGTGTCGGGGGGCAGGATTTGAACCTACAACCTCGTTATCCCGACCAACGCACGCTAAACCCAATTATACTTAAGGGAGAAATCGGGTGAGAGAAGCAAATTTGGGTTGCTCTTCTATCTAACTTCCCTCAACCGATTACCAGCTAAAAAGAGAGCCACCAAGGAGACTCGAACTCCTGACCTACGCATTACGAATGCGTTGCTCTACCAGCTGAGCTACGGTGGCATTTTTACCAAATCCACTCCGTTGAGTAGGGTACAAAGCTAAGCCTTCTTTTTTAAGATTGCTAAACGCTTTTTCTAATTTCTTGACTTGCTTTAACTGAATGCTACTGCATTTGTTTCAATTATTTTTCAAAAAAAAGCCACCGCCCAGAACGGGCGGTGGCATCACACTCTCTAAAACATTAGTTATGAAAATTTGGACTATTTAGATTCCACGCTTCCGGAACCTGAAACCTTCGAGCGGACACTTGGCCTGCCTTTATAGTATACGTCTCCACTGCCAGCAATGGCTATCTCCAGTGACTCGGTCACATTGACTGAGGAATCGCCTGAGCCGGAAATCTTCACTTCACAGGTACGGGCTGACAAACCAAAGGCATCGATATCGCCACTGCCGCTGATTTTCAGGGTAGCAGAGCCAGTATTGCCATTCAAATTCATATTGCCTGAGCCACTTATGTTGGCAGTCATGTTTTTAGAATCAGAATCAAATTTGATTTTCCCACTACCACTGATAGCCAAGGCAATGTCATTTAGATTGGAAAAGCTGTTTTCACCGATGATGGAGCCAGAACCACTGACGGAAAGGGCTTTTATATTTGGTACAGTTACCCATATTTTTATGCCACGAGCATTCTTGACATTTTTTTCAAAACCAATCTTCCAAACACCATCCTTCACTTCCTTTTTAAGGTTATCAATCAGGTTCTGCTGAGCTTCGATTTTCACAGATTGGGTGCTCCCC
>JAHEAS010000903.1 GCA_024642645.1 Saprospirales bacterium
TGCTGACACGCCTTCCCTATCGAGATGGGTACGTTGCCGCAACTGTTGAAGCGAGTAGCGGCGGCCGTGGAACTCAGCCACCATCCGCAGACAGGCTGCACCGCAGTCCATGGCATCGAGTTGGTGGTGAAAGGTGAAGCGCATGTGTTTCAGTAAATGGAAGTTGTAGATTTAGTTTAAAACGGCACTAATTTGATTCGGCTTACTTTATACGGCATTAACCAAAGGCAGTTGCGAGTAAAACTGTCAGCCAATTTTAAGTTAAATCTGAACAATTAGCTCGAAAAGGGCGTAATACCTCATTATTTGCAAGGCGTAAGCTCAACATTCCTCCAAAATATTGTTGGTCTAAAGTCACAAGTTAGAATTCTTTGCTACAAAAAATCCACATTCAACTACCTTTGCGACATCCACCAAGAACTACAACTCATGTTGAGATTTACAAAAAAACCTTAGGCAGCGTATTCCTGCCGCATTTCTCAAAGCCTGTTTAATGATAAATGTATCCCTTCTAAAAAAAACCTGCGAAATACCCGGCGCCCCGGGTTTCGAGCAGCGCATCCGAAAATTCGTCCTAAACGAAATCACCCCGTATGTTGACGAAATTACTACTGATTCGATGGGCAGCGTTATCGCTGTAAAAAAAGGGCGCTCACCAAAGAAGGTGATGGTAGCCGCCCACCTCGACGAGATCAGTTTTATAGTCACGCACATTGATGACGACGGCTTCCTACGTCTGCACACCCTCGGTGGCTTTGATCCAAAAACGCTGACAGCACAGCGGGTCATTGTGCATGGACGCCAAGACCTGATTGGGGTGATGGGAAGCAAGCCCATCCACATCATGAAGCCGGAAGAACGCACCAAAGCTCCAATCATTCAGGACTATTTCATCGACCTTGGCATGAAGAAAGCGGAGGTGGAAAAGCTGGTAGCAGTGGGAGACCCAGTAACCCGAGAGCGTGAACTCATCGAAATGGGCGAATGCGTGAACAGCAAGAGTATTGACAATCGGGTATCCGTTTTCATCCTCATGGAAGCGTTACGGGAAATGCAAGATATCGAATTGCCTTTCGATTTGTACGCTGTTTTTACCGTACAGGAAGAGGTAGGCATACGGGGTGCCATTTCATCTTCGCACCGTATAGACCCTGACTTTGGAATCGCCATTGACACCACCATTGCCTTCGATGTGCCAGGCGCACTGGCTCACGAGATGGTGACTAAGCTCGGCGGCGGTGCAGCCATCAAAATCATGGACAGTGGCACCATCTGTGATTACAGAATGGTGAAATACCTCAAACAAACAGCTACCCAGAACAACATAAAATGGCAGCCAGAAATCCTGACTGGCGGTGCGACGGACACCGTAGGCATTCAACGTTCCGGCAAGCACGGCGCCATAGCTGGAGCGATTTCCATCCCTACTCGGCATATTCACTCCGTCATTGAAATGGCGCACAAGGAAGATATCCGCAATTGTATTGATTTGCTGAAAGTAAGCTTGAAAAACATGGAAGATTTTGACTGGAATTTCCATTAATGGCTAAAGTTTCAAGACAGGTCATCCTACTTACAAAATCATCAAACTGCTATGAAACTCACCCTACTCCCCACTGGAACTTTAAAACTCGACGGCGGCGCCATGTTCGGCATCGTGCCAAAACGCATGTGGAACAAAGTCAATCCCGCCGATGAAAACAACCTCTGTACCTGGGCTGTAAGATGCTTGCTTATCGAGACAGGAGACCGAAAGATTCTCGTGGACGCTGGCGTCGGTGACAAGCAAGACGCAAAGTGGCGCAGTTACTTCGAACCGAACGGGGAGATGTCTCCCCTACCCGCTTTAGCCGAGCAAGGCATTTCACCTGAAGAAATCACGGATGTTTTCTTGACGCATTTGCATTTCGACCACTGCGGCGGCGCTGTAAGTTTTGACAAAAATGGGAAGCTCATGCCTACTTTCCCAAACGCCGTATATTGGTCAAACGAAGTGCATTGGAAAACTGCGATGGAACCGAACGACAAGGAAAAAGCTTCATTTTTGAAAGAAAACTTTGTCCCCCTTCGG
>JAHEAS010000904.1 GCA_024642645.1 Saprospirales bacterium
GGGCAAAAACCCATGACCTCACGGCATTCGCCGAGTTATTTGTGGATGGGAAATTAGTGGCACAGTCGCTACGAGTGCCGTTGAAGGTGATGTGGTGAACGTCCACATACCGCTATAAATCCAGTAGAACCAACGACTGCGCATTAATGCGGCCCTGCCAAGTGCCTTTGGAATTGGTTTTGCCCCCCAAATCACCGTCGCCATCTACATTTAGTAAATATTCATCGAGGGCAATGATGTTGTTGGGGTCATCTTTTTTAAATCCTTTCAAATGGTAGGTATGTGTGGTGGCGTCCCAAGTGCCTTTCACGTATTCCTTGGCCGTCATGCCAATCTTATCTTGGTAATAACTGACACTGAAGGAATCGTTCTCGTCATATTTCACAAACTTCCAGTTGAAATAGCCTTCCACACTGTTGCCAGCACCATGTTCAAGGTGCAAATCGAATTCGAAAAGGTAATTGGTGCCAAGGCTTGTCCATGTACCGTGGTACAATTGGGTTTGACTGGTAGCCGTAACGCAGTATGTAATGGCCAATAGGCCAATGAGCAGGATAGTTTTCATGAACCATAAACCGTTGTTTTTTTAGCAATATTGTTGGTGGCACTCCTGTTTAAATGTTTTGGCCGGCTGGGGCGCTAATAACTTTGATAGCCTAAAAAAAAGCTGGAAATTAGCGCCGCTATCGTGAACGGCAATTTTTAAGTCATCCGGCCACTGAGCAATAAATTTCTTAAAGCAACCAATGGGTAGTGTAAAATCGCTGACAACGACCGGGGACAACGACCCCGAATTATTTCCCGAGGAATATTACAGGCATTACATGTACTGCGATGATTGCGGCTCGTTCAAAATTGTGCCTTGGATAATGCCCAAAAACCACCTTCAACTCACCAAACAACAGCGGTGGATGGAGAATCTTGGAGTAGTATCATTGGTCTCAGTGATAATCTCAGCGGCAGTCTGGGGCTTTTGGATAATTTCGGACCTTGCTCTAACGGGTGCGTTTATCCTTGACCCAGACATGATTACCTGGTTGGGGCTATCCCTGATAGCCTTATATTTTTCGAAGACCCGTGGAGCCGCTGTTTCATCGAAAATAAAGCGTCTTGGTGTGCGTTGCGAGAGGTGCAACAAGGAATACGAAAACGGAAGCCAATTTTTCACGGACCTCAATGACAACCCGAGAGACTTTACGATGGCAGATGTGCCGTTCCCTAGAAACACAACTTATTCGATAAGAGGGGAAGACGTTAAGCATTAATCCAAACCTCACGTCATACAGGAAGCGCGCCAAAAAGACCTCCAATCCATGATGCGATGCATCCTTAAGATGCAGTAGTCAAGTGGCCGAAAAAAATGCGCCATTCCGATGAAGTCAGTTACCGGAATGGCGCATTTTTTGGGCGTTTTGCCCAACCTTCAATTTATACCAAATCACTTCTGAATAGGAATCACGCTCAACAGCTTCAAATCTGACGGATTGTTAAAGTCAAACTGATAGAATCCATCCTCACCGATGACCATCGCCACATTGGTATTGCCGGGCAGCGAAATCACATCCTGCGCAAAGAAATTGTCCGCCTTGTCCAGCAGGTGGTTCCCCACTGTTTCCGGGTCGGTATTGTCATAAATCTCCAGTCCAAACATGCCCTCACAAAGCAGCAGACTGTTGCCTTTCACGGAGAGGCCGTGCGGGTTTTTCATCGCAAATGATTTCTTCAAAACAGGATGCAGCAGGTCGGTGATGTCAATCACGTCGAGCTGGTTGGGGCCGGAACCGCAGGAGCTGCCGTCCCAGAGCGTCACATAGGCATAATTGCCGCTGACAAAAACGGGGTCGCAGGCACGGGCATGCTCAAAGACGGAGAGCTGCACGGGGTTCAGCGGGTCGCTGTTGTCGTAGATATACATGCCCACGTTGGAGCCGACGAAGAGCTTGTCGCCATACGGAAACAGCGTTTCCAAATGAACGCCAATGCCCACGGTGCTGGAATGGGTCGGATTGGTCGGCTGCGTCAGGTCATAGATGTTCAGGTCATAGCCATCGTGTTGGATGGTGTAGAGGTA
>JAHEAS010000905.1 GCA_024642645.1 Saprospirales bacterium
TCTGAAGATACTTTTTGATTTCTTGCTCGAAACTTATCATATCGAAGTTGAATTGCTAAAGTGAAATTTTATGCCAACTCGACTAGGCGGCCATCTGGGAGCAACTCTAGCTCGCGTGCAGTACTTTGGCTGGCATCATACTCCTCTTCGGAACCCTCAGCCATGCCGCTTACCATGTAAATAGTCATATCCTCACCAATGCGTGCCACCGTTCGGACAATGCTAAGACCGTCGGAGACCGTCCCTGCTATCACATGGCTGTCTATCAATTTGCCACTTTTTTCAAAGGTGGCGAGTATGTACTGATAGTTGAGTAACCCAGCCTTCCAGTAAACAATGGCATGAATGTCTTTCAACCCTGGAATTCGAAACCCCGGAACAAATTCGGTCATCTCGTCCACATCTGGGTCAATTTCTAAGAGAAATTCGTCAATGGCTTTTTGAGGCATTGCGATGTTTTCCAGACTATAAACTGAAGCGCTATCTTCTGTAATGGTAATAGGTAGCTTCTCTTCTGGGAATATTTGAATAAACTGGTTAAAAGTCATATTTAGCTAGAATTCTGAGTTATTAAATTGCATAAGGGTGGATGGCAAAAGTAAGTTGGCATTTTTAGGAATTCAACTTGGCGGTAAGATTCTTCCCTAATTTCTAAAACCGCTGGTACTTTTGTGCAAATTGAACGCATGATAAGCATAGAAATCCATCGAAATTTTCCGTTAAAAAGTTTGAACACGTTTGGGATTGAGGCAAAGGCTGAAGAACTCGTAATAGTGCGCTCTCTAGCGGCACTGCATCAACTCATCCAATTAAAGCGCTCTCCAATCCAAGTACTCGGAGGCGGGAGTAACATTCTTTTTACAGGCGACCTGCCTGGTTTGACCATCAAAAATGAAATAGACGGCATTGAAGTCTTCATAGAAAACAAGCATGATGCTTTGATAAAAGTAGGGGGTGGGGTAGTGTGGCATGACTTAGTACTATGGGCAGTCGAACAGGGGTTTGGCGGCATCGAAAACCTTTCGCTCATTCCGGGAACTGTAGGTGCTGCTCCCATTCAAAATATTGGAGCTTATGGCGTAGAACTTAAGGACGTATTCCACTCGCTTGAGGCATATGATTTGAACACAGGAGAATCCTCTGTTTTCCATCATTCTGACTGCCATTTTGGTTATCGGGACAGTGTCTTCAAACAAGAATTAAAAGGCAGGTTTTGTATCGCAAACGTATATCTTCAGCTTCAGAAAATTCCAAAAATCAATACGGCCTATGGTGATATTCAGCGTACTTTGGAAGGCTGGGATATCAAAAAACCAAGCATTCGAGATGTAAGCAACGCTGTTATCCACATCCGCCAAAGTAAATTGCCGGATCCAGCAGTGATAGGGAATGCAGGCAGTTTTTTCAAAAACCCAGAACTGGAATCGGTTGATTTTCAACGATTTAGCGAAAAATTCCCAGATGCACCTAATTACTCACAACCCGATGGCCGGGTGAAGGTCCCTGCTGGTTGGCTCATCGAAAAGGCTGGCTGGAAAGGCAAACGATTCGGCGATGCAGGGTGCCACATTAAACAGGCATTGGTACTCGTGAATTACGGCACGGCGAAAGGCGAAGAAATTTTAGCTTTGGCTAAAAAAATTCAAGCGTCAGTGCTGGAGCAATTCGGCATTACACTGACGCCTGAAGTGAATGTTTGGTAGGGCTATTTATTTATTTTTTCCAAGTGGAAAATCACTTCCTCACCAACCAAGTCCCAATTTCCACCTCCCAAATCTTTCATTTCAAAAGCATTCTTTTCATCACCATCCTCCCAGAGGTAAAATTTGCCATTTTTTATTTCCCAAAAGTTGCCTTCGCCGGACCCCACCTGAATTTTAGACTTCTTACCAAACATCACGTTGCCATCCTCTTTGAACTCTGCCTTAAAGCGCAGCCCTTCTACGATACCACGGCCCAGGTCAATGCCCATCTTTCCTAGGCTTTCCCCAAGCCCAGTCAGCCCCTGCGCCAGTTCGCCTATGCCCTCAACAAAGTTGCCGACGGCGTTACCTAGGTG
>JAHEAS010000152.1 GCA_024642645.1 Saprospirales bacterium
AAACAAAGACAACCTACTTGGCGTCATCACCACCATTTTCAAGTGGAAAAAAATCATCCTCATCATCTGCGGCGTGACGGCGGTTGGAGCGGCGATTATCTCACTGGTGCTGCCTGTTTACTACAAATCCACTACGATTTTTTACGCCGCCAGCCCTGATTTGGCGGTGCCGGAGGCCATCTTCGGTACCAGCGGCACGGCGCCCGACTACTATGGAACGGAGAACGATATTGACCGCATCTTGAGCATTGCCAATTCTGGCGAACTGGTGGCCTTCATGGTAGACAGTTTTGACCTTTACAACCGTTACGACATTGACCCGAAAAGCCTTCGTGGGAAATACTACGTCGCACTGGAATTTCAAGGGCATTTCGATGTGGTGAAGACGAAGTATGACGCCATTGAACTGAGTATCGAGGACCGAGACCAGCAAATGGCTGCCAAAATGACCAATGCTGCTCGCAACTACATCAATATGTTGGCGCAACGCCTCATCAAGGAAAGCCAAGCCAAAACGGTGCACACTTTTGAGGAAAACATCAAGTCGAAAGAGGCGGACATGAAAATGATGAACGACTCGATGCAGCACATCCGGGTGCGCTACGGGGTGTACAACACGAAGGCGCAGTCGGAAAATTTGTCGGAGCTAATCGCTACGGGGGAGGCCAAACTGAACCAATCCAGGGCGAGAATGGCGTCGCTGCAAAATGCGGGTTACCGGCAGCGGGACACCCTGACGCTTCTGCAAGCCAATATCACAGGCTATGAGGCGCAGTTGCAACAACTCTACGTTCGCCTCGATACCTTCAACCGGGGGATGGCCATGATGGATTACCTTGTGGAATCGCAACTGCAAGCCAGTGAGCAAATTGCCGAAGACAAGGAACATTACAAAATGTCCAAGGCGGCCTACAATTCTGAGTTTCCTGCCATTTTCCTGCTTGAAGAAGGCGATGTGCCCGTCATCAAAGAGCGCCCCAAACGGGCGATGATGGTGGTTATTTCTGCCTTGATTGCCTTTGTTTTCAGTGTCTTAGGTGTGCTTATTTTTGATACCTATCGGGACGTGAACTGGCGAGAAATAATGAACATGAAGCCTGCTGCATGACCCTCGCTGACCAACAAACCCGCAACCTGCTAATTGGCTTCGGTGCACTCACTGTGGCGAGCCTGCTGGTAGGCGTCGCTGGCAATTGGTATTGGCTGGCGGGCGTCCCTGCGGTTTTGCTGTTCGGGTACCTCGCCCTCGTGGATTTCCGCAAGATATTTTACCTGCTCTTCTTTTTCATACCCCTTACCACTGAGGTCTGGCTGCCGAACGGTACTGTGACCGATATGCCCACCGAGTTTATGACGGTGCTGCTGATGGGGATTTATTTTGTTTATACGCTCCGTAATGGGCGGACGCTCAGCGCCGATTTCGTCAAGCATCCAATCACGTTAATGCTGTTGGCGCACCTCGGCTGGTTTTTCATCACGTCCATCACATCCCAGAACTTGATGATTTCCTTCAAATATTCCTTGGCGAAAATCTGGTACGTCACCACGTTTTTCTTTTTGGCGGGCCATATTTTGAAGGAAGAAAAAGACCTGAAGCGGCTGGTTTGGGTGGTCATTTTCCCACTGGTTTTAACCATTTTCTATGTGCTTTACAAACATGCTGCGGTAGGTTTTAGCTTCGATGCTATCCACACGGTGGTACAACCTTTTTATCGAAACAAGGTGGCTTATGCCTGTATGTTAACCATTTTCTTCCCGTTCGTCTGGTTTACCCGGCAGATGTACCGAACCTGGACTTGGCCGTGGACGGTGTTGGCGGTGGCGACAGTGATACTGCTCATCGGCATCCAATTTTCCTACACCCGTGCAGCGTATGGTACACTGGGCATTGCCGTGGCCGCTCATTTTGGGATAAAATGGCGACTAATGAAATACGGACTTGCCGTGGCTGCAATGATTGGACTGCTGTATATCGTTGGCATGGTGCGGCACAACAATTACCTTGACCACAAGCCCGTCTATGAAAAAACCATCACCCACGCTGACTTTGGCGACCTCCTCAATTCCACCACCAAAGGCCAAGATGTAAGTACCATGGAACGGGTGTACCGCTGGGTGGCTGGCGGCCACATGCTGGGTGAGCGCCCTGTATTGGGATTTGGGCCGGGCACGTTCACCTATTTTTACAAAACTTATACGCTGCACGGCTTCCGTACCTACGTCAGCTTGAACACGGAAGGCTCCGGCATACACTGTTACTACCTGATGACAGCGGTTGAGCAAGGATACCTCGGAGGCTTGCTTTTCGTGGCATTGGTTTTCATAGTACTTTTGAAAGGCGAAATTATTTATCACCAAACTATCGACCCTAATCGGAAAAGACTCGTAATGATGGTGATGATGACCACGGTCATCATTGACGGCTTGCTGTTGATGAATGATTTGGTGGAAACAGACAAAATCGGTTCGTTTTTCTTTCTTTGCATGGCGGTTTTGGTAAATGTTGACATTTCGAACAAGTCCGCAGTTAGGCAACAAGTTAGCAGTTCGACAGTTGGCAGTGGGCAGTCAGTTTGACAGTTGTTTAGTCGGTTCCGTATCCGACGGCAAAAGGCTTCAAGACTGCTGGACTGTAACTGACTGCCCACTGATAACTGCTACCTGCCGAACTTCAAAAAAATGGATATCTACAAAAGAAAATCACGTTGGAAATTGTACCTGGCCGTTGCCGGGGCGGTCATCGTGTTGATTTCCATGTTCTACACCAAGTACCTGACGGATAAGTTGGAGCAGGAAGAAGTGAAAAAAGTGCAGCAATTGAAAACTGCCCTTGAAACACTCAGTCAGGCTATGGAAGATACCATGCAGTGTGATGTGAGCTTTCAAACCAATTTCCTTTCTGAAAATACCACGGTTCCCATTTTGCTGGTGGACGAGATGGGCAACCCGCAGGAGGGTAGGAATTTTGGGCTTGAACTGGATACCAATCAGGCTTTTTTACTACAAAAACTTGAAGATTTTAGGGCGGAAAATATAGAACCCATCATAGTGTCAACACCATGGGGCAGCCAACATCTATTTTTTGAGCACTCCTTGATTTTGCGCCTGCTCAAACTCTATCCCATCCTGCAATTTATTCTTATCGCTGCCTTTATCGTCTTTGGTTACCTTGGGTTCAGCACTAGCAGACGGGCGGAGCAGAACCGGGTTTGGGCGGGAATGGCCAAGGAAACGGCGCACCAACTCGGCACGCCCATCAGTGGTATCGTGGCATGGATAGAGCACCTACGTGCACTGAGGGAGGATGACGCTGAGGTGAACGAAGTCCTTGACGAGCTAGGCAACGACGTGGTGCGCCTCGAACTCATCGCCGACCGCTTCTCCAAAATTGGCTCTGCACCAGAACTCAAGCCTGTCAATATCTTTGATGAACTCGAAAAATGCCGGGTGTACATGCAGCGCCGAGCAAGCCGTAAAGTAGAATTCTTCTTTCCGCAACCAACTGATTTTGAGCCAGTAATTGTCCAAATAAATTCTCACCTATTTGAGTGGGTTGTAGAAAACCTGCTCCGAAATGCCCTCGATTCGATGGAGGGTACCGGCAGTATCAGCGCCACAGTTTATCAAGACCCCGGCCATGTGTTCATTGACCTCTCTGACACGGGCAAGGGTATTCCCACCTCTAAGTTCAAAACCGTTTTTCAACCCGGCTACACCACCAAGAAAAGGGGCTGGGGGCTTGGCCTTTCGTTAACAAAACGAATTATTGAAGATTACCATTCCGGCAAGATTTTTGTCAAAAAGTCGGTGCTGAACGAAGGGACAACCTTTACCATCCAATTGCCCAAATAGCATTCATTCGTATTGGGCGCACACAATAAGTTATCCTTAACCATGCCGCTGTAGGCAGATTTTCTCCATTTCGTTCAGCCATTCCCTATCCCCAAATTCGAGTTTATTCGTTCAAAATTTGACAGTAATTAATCATTCGATTGACCCATGTTTAAAAGCTACACCACAATTCCCGCCATGCTTTGCCTGCTTTTCTTGGCCTTTATCCACCAAAAAGCTGCTGCAAACGCAAGTTCAACCACTTACGATTACGTAGTGACCGTTTTGGATGAGAAAGGTGAGCCGATGTACGGCGTCAACATTTTCACCAATGACCAGCAAAAGGTAGCCACCACATCCGACGAAAACGGAAAGGCCACCCTAAAGGATTTGGACAACAAAGATGAAATCAATTTCAGCTTCATTGGTTACAACCTGCTGCGACTCCCTTTTTACGAAATCCGCCGCCGAAATGGCATCATCAGGATGACTCGGTCGGCTACGGAATTGAATGAGGTGGTGGTCATCGGGCGCCGTGACGACTTGCCCTCGCAGGTACCCTACACTTTCCAAAAAATCACCAAACAGGACATAGCCTTCTTCGAACCTCAAACCACGGCAGATGCGCTCTGGAACACAGCTGGCGTTTTTGTCCAAAAAACACAGATGGGCGGCGGAAGCCCTGTACTGCGTGGCTTTGAAGCCAATCGGGTACTATTGGTCGTAGATGGTGTGCGAATGAACAGCGCCGTCTATCGCAGTGGTCACTTGCAGAACTCAATTACTGTGGACAACGCCATGCTGGAGCGCACGGAGGTTATCTTCGGCCCCGGTTCCTTGCTTTATGGGAGTGATGCACTTGGTGGTGTCATCCACTTCCGCTCGAAAGAGCCAAAACTGGCATTGGGCGATCAGCCATCAACAGTGGAATCTAGCTTGTACACCCGCTATTCTTCAGCCAACCAAGAGAAATCCATCCATGCCGATGTGAACTACGGAAAGAAAAATTGGGCCTCACTTACAAGCCTTACTTTCACTGATTACAACGACTTGCGCTCCGGCGACAACCGCCCCGATGGATATGATGATTTTGGCAAGCGGCTTTACTTTGTACGCCGTAACGGCAATAATGATGAGGTCATTGAGAACGTTATTTCGGATGGAAACGGAGGCTACAAACCCAACTACAATGTACAGATAGGCACTGCTTACTCGCAGATTGATTTTATGCAAAAAATCAAATATCAGCCAAACCGCAATTTTTTTGCTGTGCTGAACTTTCAGCAATCTACCAGTACAGATGTGCCTCGTTATGATTTCCTGACAGAATTGAAAGACCCAGCCGACCCAACGAGCTTGCGTTATGCCGAGTGGTTTTACGGCCCGCAACGGCGCCTGATGGCATCGTTAAAGTTGCGGTTTTCAAAGCCAACTGCCATTTACGACCGGGCGACCATCATCGGGTCGTTCCAGCAACTGCACGAAAACCGCCTCCAGCGGGTGCTTCACAAGAGTCAGCGCATTTTTCAATTAGAGGATGTCAGTATCTTTTCGCTTACTGCCGATTTTGACAAAAACATCACGGAAAATGGGCAGCAAAAACTCATGTACGGGGTGGATGTGAACCACAACGACGTGAATTCTGAATCGGGAAGGGTCAGGTTTACCGACGAGTCTATCACCCGTAACGCACTAAGCCGCTACCCCGCTTCTAACTACATGACTACACTAGCAGGCTACACCAACTACCGGTTAACCTCTGCCGATACGTCTTTGGCGCTCAATGTGGGACTACGTTTCACCACTGCCAAGTTGCTTTCAAAATATTCATTGACCGACAGCAACACCATCTGGCCAACACACTACTACGAACCTGGAGTGGGCGCTACCAATAGCGACCTCACTTGGTCGCTTGGCGGTACTTGGAAGTCCAGGTCTGGCACAGAGGTTCGGGTCATTGGCTCCAAAGCTTTCCGCTCGCCGAACATAGACGACTACTCGCAGTTCCGCCCGAAAAATGGATTCATCTCTATACCGAATGTAGACCTCCAACCGGAGCGCTCTTACAACGGCGAGCTGGCAATTGCCCAAGCGTTTGGAAAAAATGCAAATGGGGTCCGGGGAAAAATCGGTGTAACCGGTTACTATACCTACGTTAAAGGGCTGATGACCCGTCGGGCCTTCAACCTTCCGGACGGCTCAAACATCGTTCGGGTGGACGGTATTGACTACCAAACCCGTGCAAACGTGAATGCCAACAAGGGTATCATCAAGGGTGTAAGTGGTGAAGCGCAACTTAGGTTTGGGGAAAAATTGTCGCTGGAATCAACGCTTAGCTTTACAAAAGGCGATGCCTCCTTTGAGGTGAAAAACGACCAGGTCCAGGTGGTGTTCGACACACTGGCCCCACTTGACCACATCCCACCAGTGCATGGTTTCACTAGCCTCACTTTTCAGTCTGGCAAAATCAAATTGTCGGGCGTGGTGCGCTACCAGCGAGCGAAAACGATTGACCGTTACGGTGTCTCCGATGTGAGCCTTGACAGCAACGGCGACCCGGTGCTAGGCCGTGGCGGTACTGAAGACAACATCGAATATTCCTATTGGCGTATCAATCCTGAGAACGGAAAAGTAGTCTTCGACGGCACGCTTGCTTGGGCTACCTACAACCTGTATGCATCCTACAACCTTTCAAAATTATTTACCGTAAACTTCGCTGTGGAGAACATCACTGACTTGCACTACCGCCCTTTTGCTTCGGGCGTTAGCGCTGCTGGGCGCAACTTCATCGTGTCGTTTCGGGTGAATTTGAGCAAATAAACTAACCCAAATTTATAGAAATGAAAAAGCTTTTCTACTTCATATTATTGGTTACAATGGTCTCTTCCTGCAAGGATGAACCAATTCTTGGACCTTCAGGCACTGTCACGTTGAACCTTCACGCCAAATATGCAGGCCAGCCATTGAAATTGGACCAAGCATACCCCATTGGCACCAGCCAAATAAAGTTTAACCAATTCAATTTTTTCATCAGCAACGTTACTTTGCTCGAATCGGAAACGGAGGACGAGACCGACCTGATGGAAGTGTCATTGGCTAATTTTGCCGCAAATGATGAACCAAGCTATACTTTCCGCACTGTGCCTGCCGTGAAATACCGAGGCATAAAAATTAGTATTGGCGTGCCTTCTGGCTTAAACAAATCCTCCGTACAAAATTATGGCGCAGGCCACCCGCTCAAACAAGCATTCGATTCCCATTTTTGGGACGACGGCAACAGTTTCTTCTTTATGAAAATGGCTGGGACATACGGCACACCGCCAGCTGAAAGCCCTTTTGAGTTGTACCCTGCTAAAAATAGCAACTTCAAGACTGTGACCCTACTTAAAACTTTTACCTTGGACGATGGACAAACGCTGGACATCAACCTATCGATTGATGTGTTGAAGCTCTTACAAGATGCTGATAATCAGCCAATTGATTTCACCAATCCAGCCAATCTTTCCACTTACAATCCAGCCAACGATAATCTGTCCGCCTTGCTGATGGGTAATTTTGCAACGGCATTAGAGGTGGAATAAACGGATTAGAGCTGTGAGCG
>JAHEAS010000153.1 GCA_024642645.1 Saprospirales bacterium
CAACAACCCCACCGACAGCAGCACCAGCAACTGCGCCAAGCTGCCCACCATCGTCGCTATGACCGCTTTCCAACCCTGTCCCTCCTCCACAAACAGCACCCGACCACCGTACTCCCCCACCCTGTTCGGGGTGAAAATGGCGATGGTAGTGCCCGCCAGCACCGCTTTGAAGGTCTGCCAGCGGTTCAGCTTGGAGAAACCGCCGATGAGTTGCCGCCATTTGAGTGATTCGAGGGCGATGTTAAGCGGAGCAAGCAACAGCACGGCCAGCATCCAGAGCAGGTTCGGATAGGTGAAATGCTGAACCAGTGAGGCCCACAGCTCGTCCACTTGTTGCTTCGCAAACACCTGGCGATAGATGGCCCAGCCGAGCAGAGCGGCAATGAGCAGCTTGAGCGAAAAATTGAGGGTCTTCTTTGAAATGGCTGGCAAGTGAAATATTGGGTATTTAAGTTGTTGGGTTAATGGGCTATTGGAATGGGTTCAATAACTCAATAACTTAATAACCCAATTTCCGTCCGGCGAAGTTAGCTTTGCTCCGCAATGACAGCAACAAAAAAATACCGCCTACTTGGCATTGACCCCGGCACCAATGTGCTGGGTTACGGCATCGTGGAGGTTGAAAACCGCCAGTTGAGCCTCGTGGCACTCGGCGTCATCACGATGCAACACCTTGACGAACAGCAACTTAAGTTGAAAAAAATATTCGAAGAGGTGCAGGCGCTGGTGCGTCGGTACGAGCCGAGTGAAATTGCCATCGAAGCACCGTTTTATGCAAAAAACGTCCAGTCCATGCTAAAACTGGGACGAGCGCAGGGTGTGGCCATTGCGGCAGGCATCACCATGGGCGTTGAAATAACGGAGTACTCGCCAAAGAAAATCAAGCAATCCGTCACTGGCAATGGCAACGCTTCCAAAGAACAGGTGGCAGCCATGCTGGACACAATTTTCAAGACCAAATTGGAGGAAAAATACCTAGATGCTACGGATGCGTTGGCCACAGCGGTCTGCCATTTTTACCAATCAAAATCACTGCCGGGCGGCAGTAAGAAGGTAAAGGACTGGGCAGCGTACGTGAAGGAAAACCCACAGAAGAAGGTATGAGAGATGGCAAGGCGTCAGTACCTGAACTTATTCTACGTAATTCGAACTAACCATTTTGGCTATTTCAGCCATTTCTTCATTCGGCAAACTGAGTTTCGGAGCAGTCACGCTTATTTGGCTTTCCCGCTGAAAGGGGATGAGGTGTACGTGTGCATGTGGCACTTCGGTGCCAATGACCATCACTCCGACCCGCTTGCAAGCAATAGACTTGTCAAGTGCTTTGGCAACTTTTTTTGCAAAGAGCATCAGGCCAGCGAGGGTGCCACCGTCCAAATCAAAGAGGTAGTCCACCTCCTCTTTAGGTACGACGAGGGTGTGCCCTTTTGCCACCGGGTTGATATCGAGGAAGGCGACAAAATGCTCAGACTCTGCCACTTTGTGGCAAGGGATTTCTCCGTTGATGATGCGGGTAAAAATGGTGGGCATGACTTTGAAGGAAAAAGATTAAAGTAAAAAGGCAAAAGTAGCAGCACCGCCGCTCACTTTTGCCTTTTTATCTTGGGCTTTTTTGTATCAAATGAAAATCTTCATGATTTTGAATTCTACCTGCCCTGCGGGAGTAGTAATAGTGGCGGTTTCACCGACTTTTTTACCCAAAAGGCCCTTTCCAATGGGAGAGCTGGCAGATATTTTTTTGTCCTTTAGGCTGGACTCTGACTCTGATACGAGCTTGTAGGTATCCTCTTTTTTGGTTTTTTTGTTGAGTATAGTTACGCTGGTGAGTAGGCGCACCTCGGATGTATCCATGTCGTCCGTGCTGAGGATTCGGGCGTTAGCCATCACCTTCTCCAGCTCGTTGATTTTCAACTCCAACATGCCTTGCGCATTTTTGGCAGCATCATATTCGGCATTTTCCGAAAGGTCACCTTTATCTCGGGCCTCGGCAATAGCTCGTGAAGCTTCTTGGCGTCCGGTGGTTTTCAGTTCTTCCAATTCACCTTTGAGCCTGTCATGGCCTTCCTGTGTGAGATATGTAACGTTCATAACAGTTTCCTTTTATTGGTAAAAAAAAAGCCCCCGATAGAAATAGTGACGAAAGCCGTGCTTTCAAGAGTTGTCTCTGAAAAAGGCGCTATTTCATCAAAAATCGGGAAAATAAATTGCGACAAGCCCAACGTGGTTAGCGTTTTAGTGGGCAGATTTCTTGGGTAGTTCCTTCAAAATTGTTGGTCGCTAGACATCAAACCTAAAAGGCAAGAACGTTTCCGACACACTTGCCGGAAACGTTCTTGCCTTCGTTCGATTCACAAAAGTAAGCAATGCCCTCTACTGAAAGTTAGTTTTCGTTCAATTTTTTCTTTTCACTAAAAAAGTAGCCCCACCTCGTCTTTACGAGGGGGGCCATCCCAAAAACCAATTGTTAAAGGACATCTATAGTCTTGCAACGGATTTCAGATGCAAAACCCGTTTTTTATCTTCTTTTTCAAAACCCGTGTGTGCGGGTGGTTTCAAATTCGGTGTTCTCAAAGTGTGCCGGATTGCTGATTCTCAGCTTTGCACACTATTTTCTATTTTGACTTTTCACTTCAATTGCTACGGTCATAACGCTTCTTGCCACGGTCGAAGCTGAACAAGATGGTCAATTCATGTGATCCGCTGTTGTACTTCTGGAACTTTTGGAACGTCAGGTCATAGCTATAGTACAGCTTGAAAACATCCACATTCGTGCCAAGCAGGATGCCTGTGGCGCCGCCTGTACCACCTCGAACGGATACGCCAGCGATAAGCTTGTCGTTGATGAACGAGCCAAGCATATTGAAGTCTATCTGAAGCGGCCTGTCCTTGATGTTGTACACCAACACGGAAGGTTTCAACTTAAAATTGTAAGGCTCTACCTCGAACTCATGCCCGAAGGTGATGATGGAATACTTGAACAGTGAGCCTTCATTTTGGCCCGTTTCAATCTCTCCGATTTTGGCAACTACGAGATTCGGGAAAGTAATGCCAACGAAAGTGTTTTTCTTGAACGTCGCAAACGCACCAAGCGAGGCATCAAATACCTTGTTGCCATCCACTGCATTTTCGATGATGTTATCATCCTCGTCGTAGAGTGGGCTGCTCAGCACTGAATTGGCTACTTTTTTGGTCAAAAACTCCGTTGAAAATCCAGCGGCAAACTTGACATTTTTGACCTCATACCGAAAGGCATAGTTCAACTGCAACCGAGTGTTGGTCATGTTGCCAAGGTTCTCGTTCATCACCCCAAGGCCGATGCCCAATGTTTTGCCGATTGGGCCATTGTAGCCGATGTGATAGGAATTCGGATTGCCCTCAAATCCCGTCCACTGGCTGCGAACACCCAAGTAAATCTGGTGGTTCTCATAAAAACCAGCCACGGCTGGAGATACAAGAATAGGATTGATGGTATAGTGAGAAAAAACAGAAGATTGCTCCTGCGACCAAGCAGTTTGAAGGGCAAAAGCAACAGTTATAAGTAAAATAAGCTTTTTCATGCTCATGGATTTAATCGGTGATTGGATGAAATTGGGTGTTGGGAATTAGGTATTGGGAATTCTTTGTAAACAATTCCCAATACCCAATTCCTAATACCTACTATTTGCGCAGCACGGTTACACTACCTTTTTTGGTGACAAAGGCATTGGTACCCGGATCGAAATAGTTGAAGACATAAAAGTAAACGCCGTCCGGCACATCATCACCACCGATGGTGGTGCCACGCCAGAGGTTGTCGTCGTTGTAATCTTCGGTGCGGTAAACCAACTGTCCCCAACGATTGTAGATTTCGAGGGTGTTGTCGTTGAAGCGGCTGAGGCATTTGATGAGAAACTCTTCGTTTTTGCCATCACCTTCCGGAGTTATAATCGTCCGAACTTCACCGCACTCTGTATCATCATCTACCTTAACGGGTTTAGCCACTTGGCAACCATTCGCATCGGTTACCACTACGATATAAGTGCCAGGAAACAATTCCGTCAAAATGCTGTCTGTTGCAGTAGGAAAGTCTTTCCATGTAAACTCATAAGGTGGCGTTCCACCAGTGACTTTAACGCCAGCAACGCCATTCGGTCCACCGCTGTCAGAGACGGAAAAGGCCATAGCCGAAAGTGTCACGATGTCCGGCACATCCACGTTTTCAATCATTGTGCAACCGTTGAAATCGGTAACTGTGACTGAATAGTTATTGCCTGGCGTAAGGTTATCAGCGGTTGGATCTTTGTCGCCATTGCTCCAAGAAAAAGTGTAGGCTGGAACTCCACCACTAACCGTAACCGTAGCTTGCCCAGAATCACCCGGGGTACAACCACTGGCCGAAGCATTTGCCTCAGCGGAGATTTGGGTAGGTCCATTTAATTGAAGTGTGGCCGACATGGTGCAGCCTTGCTGGTCTTCAATGGTTACGGTATAGTTTATTCCAGCAGACAAGCCGTTTACAGCTTGGGTAGTTTTGTTGTTGCTCCACATATAAGAATATGGGGCAAGACCATTCAATGGCACCGCAATGGCTGCACCACCATTTCCACCGAAGCAGCGAATATCGTAACCGTTATAGTTAGTGGTCACATTAGCTGTTACGCTGAGGTTTGACAAGGCTTTCAGCTCGTGGTTCTGCGTGATGCTTATGCCGCTGCCGTTGTTATCGGTGATGGAAACGGTATAAACGCCCGGTAATACCGGTGTCAATGTTTGCTGGGTGCCCACTGTTATCCCCTGGGCATTTATCCACTTGTAAGTATAGTTCAAATTCGGATCAGCACAGCTCGGCGATAGCGTAGGTGTTGCCGTAATAGAACCCGTCTGTTGTGGGCAGTCTGGCTGAACATTGGTGAAGCTGGCAGTGAGCAGGCCCACACCGATGTCGTCAAAAACCTGAACACAGCCATTTGCATCTTGCATGGTAAGCTCATAGCAACCAGGTGCCACGTTGAAAAGGTCTTGGGAAGTTGCAGAATTGTTCCACTGGTAAGTGTATGGCAACTGACCGCCCATCGGCGTAATGTTCACGTGGCCACCGCCTTGTGCATTCGTGGTATGCGTTACTTCTACTGGTTGCGTCAGCGATAGGGTGGTTGTACCCACTGTCACTGTTCCAGTTTTTGACTGCTGGTCAACACCGTTGCCACTGTCTGTGATAGTATAGGTGTAGCTCCCACCAGGCAAATTGGAGAACATGTAAGTATTCTGGCTGGTGAGAAACGATTGGCTCGTTGGCCCTGTGATTTGGTAATTGTACGGTGGTGTTCCGCCAAAAATCGTAATCGTAATCTTACCATTGCTTTGCGAAGCACAAGAATTGATAGGCATCAATTGTGGGTCACCAAGAACAGGTGCAACATAATTCACTATATACGGCCCAGCGGTACCCGTGCAGCCGTTTCCATCCGTAATGGTGACAGCGTAGGTGTTTTCACAAAGGCCAAAAATCGGGTTGCCAATTTGCGTCGTTCCACTCCAAACATAGGTATAAGGAGCACCGGAACCGCCTTGTGGGCTTAGTGTGATGGAGGCGTTGCAAGCTGCGGAGTTGGTCGGCAATTGCAAATTGGCCAGTATCGCACTAGGTGGTTGTGTAGGTTGGGCAATGGTAAATGTTTGAACAAAAGTCTGTCCGATGGATGGGCTTGTCACTGTCACCGTGTAGGTGCCGGGACAAAGTCCAGAAGGATTGCGGATAGCTGGAACGGTGGAAGGTGTCCAAGCATAAGTGTATGGCGGCGTAGTAACCCCACCAATAACATTGACTTCAATCGAACCATTACATACACCAGCACAAGCATTTTTAGCTTTGCTTGGATTGGCCGGGTCTTCACCCATTGGCGCATATACTGGTCCACACTTAGCTTTGGTACACATATTTGCGTCAGTCACCGTCACACAGTAGGTACCGGCGCCTAAGCCAGTTGGGTTGCAGCCTTGTATTTGTCCGTTGGGGCCTGACCAAGCACAGGAGAATGGAGCCGTTCCACCCGTAATGGTCGTGGATATTGCACCGTTGTTTTGTCCCTGAGTTGGGTTCGTTGTTGCAAAAACTATTACGATTGGCGATGGCTCAATGATGGTCACAGAGCTCGTTTTCACACAACCAAAATTGTCACGAGCCTGTGCACTGTAAGTGCCTGCGCCGAGGTTGTTGAACACGTTGTTCGACTGCCAAGTGCTGAGCGGACCAGTAGTACCCAACCGGTATTCTTTCGTGTTGCCACCGCCCGTAGCGGTGATGGTAATCGTTCCGTTTGCACCACCATTGCATAGAATATTGGTCGAAGCCACTGTCGCCGCAAACGCACTCGGAGGTGCTGAGATGATATACGTTGGTGAAACGATGGTACAAGCCTTGCAATCCGTGACGGTCACGGTGTAGTTGCCTGCGGCAAGGCCAGTGATGTCCTGCGTGGTAGCACCATTGCTCCATGCGTAGGTGTATCCTGTACAGCCAGTTCCAGAATTGGTACCGCCAGTGACAGTAATGTCCACGGCGCCATTTGTTTCACCGAAACATGCAATATCTTGGGAGGTAAAATTGAGGCTGAGAGCCGTCGGCTGCGTGACCGTGTGAGGGCCACTGGTCGCTGTTTGCGCACCGCCACAGCTTGTAACAGTAACTGAATAAGCACCAGCCGGAACACCAGTCAGGTTCTGCGTAGTGCCGACCGTCGTGCCAGCGGCATTTTTCCAAACATAGGTCTTGGTAGCGCTGCCACCGGCCACTGTGATTGCCACGCCGCCATTGCTTTGGCCAGCGCAAGCTACGTTTGTGATGACCGGGTTTGTAACTGTGACTGGCCCTGTGCAGGTGACGCCGACCGTCACGCTACCGGGGTCAAAAACTGGGGTAACGTTGGGGTTATTGCAGCTCGACACCTCAACAACCAAGGGCGTACCATCGAAGGTAATATTGCCTACTTGCCCATTGGTGCCAATTACATTAAAACATACTTGGTAAATAACGGTGCCGTTGGCAACAGTACTCCCATTGACGGGGTCAGGTGATGCCCAAGAGAAGCGGAGTATTCCGCTGGACGTTTGCGTTGTTCCAAAATTGCTCGCACTCAAGTCTGGCAATCCAAAGCCTTGTACAGAGACGTACTGAATGATGGCCTGATTGAAGTGCATGGTATATTGCGCACTTACGATACAATTAAAGTTATTGGCTTTAAAATCAACGCAAATCTGGGAGCCAGCTGGCGATTCCACCTCGTCTGCGATAAATGTTAGGCTAGTGCCACCGCCGCCACCACCGCCGCCGCCACCGCCGCCACCGCCGGAGTTGCAAATTTCAAGGTTACCGGGAATGCCTTGGAAGGTTACTTGTTGGCTATTTCCATTGTAAACCTCCACTGGAGTAATTGCG
>JAHEAS010000906.1 GCA_024642645.1 Saprospirales bacterium
CCGATGGCGTGGTGGAAAGTGCAGTAGTGTATTACGAAGGAAATAAGACAAGTTGATAAGGATTGATGATAAGTTTATAAGGGTTGATGGGGCCCGTAGTCATGCGGAAAATCAACCCTTATCAACCTCATAAACCCTTATCAACCTCGAACAGAAAGCTGAATCAAATGCTACTTTCCAGTAAACTGCCGGGAATCGGCACCTCCATTTTCACTGTCATGTCGGCCATGGCCAACGAGCACAGGGCCATCAACCTAGCACAGGGCTTCCCCGATTTCGACTGCGATGACCGCTTAAAAGGGCTGGTGAACAAGTACATCCAAGCAGGCCAAAACCAATACGCCCCGATGCCCGGCGTGTTTGCGCTCCGTAAAATCGTGGCCGAAAAAATCCAAACGCTTTATGGGCTCAGTGTGGACCCCGACACCGAAATTACCATTACAAGTGGTGCAACGCAAGCACTCTATTGCGCTATCTCGGCCCTTATCCGCCCCGATGACGAAGTGATTTTGATAGAACCAGCATACGACTGCTACCGTCCTGCCGTGGAGGTGAACGGCGGCAGGCCAGTTACCTACGAAATGAGCGGTCCCGACTATGCCATTGACTGGCGCCTTCTCGAACGCCTCATCACTTGGAAGACCCGCATGATAGTGGTGAACACCCCGCACAACCCAACTGGCAAGACTTTAAAGGAAGCCGATTGGAAGGAACTCCAGCACCTTGCCGTGAACCGGGACATTGCAGTGCTATGCGACGAAGCCTATGAACACCTCGTCTTCGACGGCGAGCGGCACGAGAGCCTGCTGCGCTATCCCAAGATTTTCGAGCGGGGCATGTCCGTTTTTTCCTTTGGTAAAACGCTGCACACCACTGGCTGGAAGCTCGGCTGCATCGTGGCGCCGCCTGATATGACGAGGGAGTTCCGCAAGGTGCACCAGTTCAACGTCTTTGCTGTGAACACGCCCATGCAACACGCCGTGGCCGAATATTTTGAGAAGCCAGCGGACTATTTGATGTTAAACGATTTTTTTGAAAAAAAGCGAGACTTCCTGCTGGAAGCCATGTCGGGGTCGAGGTTCAAGCCGCTGCACAGCGAGGGGTCGTACTTCCAGCTTTACGACTACTCAGCCATCAGTGACGAGCCTGACACGGAATTTGTGAAACGGCTCGTCACTGAACATGGGGTAGCGGCCATTCCAGTCTCCGTTTTTTATAGCAGCCACAAACAGGAGCGGGTCATTCGGCTTTGCTTCGCAAAAAAGGAGGAAACACTGGCGAAAGCGGCGGCTATTTTGAATAAAATCTAATCGAAGTTTAATTCCAAGTCTCTTGCGCTTGCAGCAAACTTTGTACTTTTAACCCAATCCCCAACTCAAAACCCGAAACTCAAAATTCGAAACTTAAAAAATATGACTGAGCAAAGACCATGGCTGACGAATTACCCGAAGGGAATTCCTGCCAATATTGATGAAACTGCCTATCCTTCGTTAGTCGCCCTTTTGGACGAAACCTTCAAGAAATCCTCCAATAAAAAGGCCTTCATGTGCATGGGCAAGGCGATGACTTATGCCCAAGTGGACAAATATTCCATGCAGTTCGGAGCCTACTTGCAATCCCGTGGCTTGGAGCCTGGCGACAAGGTGGCGCTGATGATGCCTAACTTATTGCAGTACCCTATCGCCCTGTTCGGCTGCCTGCGGGCTGGGTTGGTCATCGTGAACACGAACCCACTTTACACTCCACGGGAAATGCGCCACCAGTTCACGGACTCTGGCGTGAAGGCCATCGTCATCTGCGAAAATTTCGCCTCGCACCTGCAAGAAGTACTGCCAGACACGCAAATCAAAACGGTCATCATCACCAGCATCGGCGAGATGCTGGGCTTCAAGGGGTGGTTCGTGGACTTCGCCGTGCGCTACATCAAGCGAATGGTACCGAACTACAACTTGCCCAACACGGTCACTTTTAGCGATGCCTTGAATCAGGGCAAGCGTTTTACGATAAAGCCGATTCAGCACAGCCCAGAGGACGTGGTTTGCCTGCAATA
>JAHEAS010000907.1 GCA_024642645.1 Saprospirales bacterium
GATCTTAAAGCTGCCAGACGGGTAGGCTATCCGCTTCTTAAAGGGTTGCTCCAGACCGCTGGTTTTTTCCCTTTTTGCCATGAAAATACTGAGCAGCCCGAAGGGGTCGTCCATATCCACCTGGAGCTTGTTTCGCACACCGCCGCCGAGTACGGCGAGATTTCTTTCGCCACTGGTCAGGCGATATTGTCCCTCAAAAATGGCGGAGTCAATGCCACTGACCCGATGGTAGTATTCGTCCACCCCCTTTACGATGCCGAAGTCTTGGCTTTGACCGTACTCAAAAAACGCCACTTCTTCCAATGTTTCAGACACGAGTTCCACGCCTGTCAAAGCTTTGATTTGCGATAGTTTGAGCGAGTCTGGCTCGAAAGTTTTGCCGATGGTGGCAGTCACTTTCACGTCAGGATTGAATTTGCTAAACAGGCCGATGATGAGGTCTTCAAAGCCGTTGAATACGCTGAGAACGAGCACCAGTGCCGCCGTACCGATGGCAATACCAACCACAGAAATACCCGTGATGATGTTGATGGCATTCGTAGATTTTTTGGCGAAGAGGTAACGCCGGGCTATTTTGAGTGAAAGGTTCAAAACGATGGATACTGGTTTTTATGGCTTTGAAGTCGGCACAAATGTATCAATTTTAAACCGCCTGAAATCCAAGGAGATTTTCTTTTACATGGAGAAAAAAGATTGAAAAAGTCGTAATTAGCAGCTTGGTTAATTTGTTTTCTTAGTATCCATTTGGAGTGAATCGAAAACAAATGCTAACCTACAATCACCTTTTCCTAAAACTAAAAGCCAGCTGGGATGACCCTACCCGTCTTGAATTTTTCCTTTTGCCATCGCATGCCCGAACGCTCTTTCTTCTGGAAAGGGAAGCAGTTCCCCGTTTGCGCAAGATGCACAGGAATCCATATCGGCTATTTGGCTTATCCGTTCTTTTTGTTTGATTTGTTTTCGCTAAATATTTGGGTCACCTTAGCACTGATGCTGCCCACCTATGCTGACGGACTGGTGCAGGCTTTCCTTAAGGTGGAAAGCAACAACCTGAGACGGGTAACGACCGGATTTATGGCTGGAGTCGGAGTGGTCTCGATGGTATGCATTGTAGGCACCATCATTGGAGAAAAAATTTTATTACTCATCAACTAAATATTGAATCTATGGCAGACGAATTCAACAATCCCGGTGGAGGGCCGGAAGACAAACTCAACCCAGGCTTGATGGTACTTTCCTTTTGCATCCCGCTGGCGGGTGCAATAATTTACTTTGTAAAACGGGAAAAAGAACCGAAATCGGCCCAGACGGCCTGCTACGCAGCACTGGCTGGTATGGCGATTGGTATCGTTCTCCGCGTCATTATGACGGTATCACAAGGCATGTAGTCTTATCCTATCCTAACCTGTAGCGCCTGCCCATATCCTATTGCCTTTGTTTGGTACAGGTATTGGTAGGCGCTTTTTTTATGTTCAATCCTGTTAAGTTTCCCCTCAAATTTGCTCTCTAAAAAATTATCATATAATTTGCGGATGTTAACGTGGTTAACTTTTTGCTGTAATCTCCCCGATAAATTCTGACAAATCATTTTACCATGAGAAATGCATTTAGGTGGCGGCTGGCAGTCATCGGGCTTTTTTGCGCCTTTTTCATGCAATTGGCCGCACAAGAGGCCGGAACCGTTTTCAACGCACCGGACGAGCGCCTTTTCGTTGAGTCGAAATGGAAATATACCTACACCCTGCACGCAGCTTCCAATACCATCATCCACAAGGCCGACCAGAACTACGATTTTTTCCTCTACTTCCGATACGACTACACCTATCAGGAGTTTCTGAACGGCAAGCTCACCCGTGGCAACTGGAGCCTGAATGGGCGGTCGCTTTTTTACAGCTTTCAGCACGTCAACAAGTTCGAAATCGTGCAGCTGAACAAGTCCGTGATGGTGCTGGAGTTCACGCAAAAGAACAGCAAGGGCAAGTACCAGTATCATTTCGTTCGGGTGGATAGCAAGGACGCCCCTTTCGTAAAGCCCGCCAACGAACTACCC
>JAHEAS010000908.1 GCA_024642645.1 Saprospirales bacterium
CAAGGGAAATAGCGGCAGCCATCGATTTGTTTGCGTTGCCCCCGGGTAGTTCAAGAATGAAAAAACAATCGGCAGTGAGTGTGTCCCTGAACTCCTACGGTGGTCTTGCCTACGGTTGGGAGCATGACATGGATGAAATGGTAGATGCGGCCATTAAAGACAAAAATGTACTTTCTCCATCTGCACCCTTGGGGGTTGACTTGAATTTTGGACTAGGTGAAGGAGGTAGCCTGAGTTTTTATACGCAGGTGCTTGATGTGGGCGCCATTTTCGCTTACCGTTTTAGTAATGAAACTGAGCAGATACCGGAACTGAAATTCCAAAATGTTATCGCCCCCGGCTTTTATGGGATTTATGGCTTCCCCAACAACATTCCAATTTCAGTAGGAATAGGTGCCCAGCTCGGCCCGAATCTCCGAAAGATTGACGTAGAAATCCCTGGTGGTGCGGATATTAAAACTACCAACGCCTGGCGTTTCGGGTTTATCCTATCTGTGGATATTCCAATTACGCATTTTTACACCAAGTGATACAAGCAGGTGGTCGGGTGAGAAAGGTGAGCGGTTTAGCGCTTGTAGTAAGCTCTCACCCGCTCACTCCGTTATTTTACATCGTAAAAAACATATGATGCTCGTTCTGGTGAACAGAGTGCGAGGCGGTCGCCTTCGGCAATGATGTAATATTGGAATCCACCAGGTTTGGGTAGCGTAAGACTGTAAACAAAGGCGGAATGGGTCATTTCCAATTGTTTGAAAGGTTCATTAGGGCTGCTGCGATGCATGAGCCAAACCTTTTGGGCATCCTTTACCATAGCGGTAACGGTTACTTTGCCTTCGCTAACCTTATGATTTACTTCGCCCATAACTGGGTTCTTTCCTTTGAAAATGGGGTGATTTAGCAAGCTTTCCGTTCTTGTCTTCATCAATTCTTCAATGCCAATTATGTCAGTATTCCAGATTTCGGTTGTGCTGCGCAAGTTGCGCTCAAAATCCTCAAAAGTGTATAGTCGGTTTGGGTCGGCTTTTACTTCATCCCGAATAAAAGCCTGCATTTCTTCGGCTTTTTTCAAGTATTCTCCATTCGCAAAATTCTCCATCAAAATGGTGCGACAGTGGCCGATATAAACCTTGCGCCAAAACGAGTTGGTCAACACATTGGTGATGAGTGGACGTTTTAGGTTTTTGTTTTTGAAATGGGTGAAAAGGCTGAATTCCTGCAGTTCCTGGTTGGTTAGTTCACCCTTTTTTTCTCCATCCAACCGGAACCCACCAAAGCTGATGTTCATGTCCCAAATCATGGGCGTCATGAGCCCATCTGGCGTTTTGTAGAGGTAAAAATTATGGCTAAAACGTCCAGTGTAGCTGTCGAGGTTGACGAGCACATGGTTGAAGGCGTGCATCCACAAGGTCATGTCCACGTTTAGGACCGACTCTATTTTGTCAGGGCTTTGGTTCAGAATTTTCGAAAGGTTGATAAGGTCGGCAAAGCCTTTTTTCTCGTCTTTGCTTTGCAACTCGTACCAGCCTTCATAGCATTTAGGGTTGTCACCCACGTAATAAATTGACGAAAACTCACCCTCTTTGCAGCCCGCTGGGGTGTTCTGAACATCCTCCCATTCTGGGTCGCATTTAAAAAAGGTCCCTTCTGAAGTGCCGTAACTGTCATCAAGCAGTTTTTCGTCCACAGACTGCGTATTATTGAACAGGCCAATGTACTCCTCGTTGACATACACCTTTGCGAAATTGCAAAGTGGAGCTGGCATGTACTTCCTGGCAATTTCATATGAAAGGTACTCCCGCATGAAGCTAGGGTCCATGAAAATATTGCTGAGTTTTAGGGTCTCATAACCTCCTGGGAAACTTTGCTTTTTATTGGAGTAGTCGGCTTTAAGGTTGAATGGCAGCTTGGCTTTGTTGTGCTTCTTAGGATTCTTGTAAGAGCTATTTCCTTTGTAGCGCACTCCAACACCTTCGAAGACTTGTCCATCAATCTCCACCCTTGCAGCCATTCGCTCTTTATGACCTCTGGACTTTAACGAGTCAAGTTTT
>JAHEAS010000909.1 GCA_024642645.1 Saprospirales bacterium
GACAGCACCGCCGTCATCCGCTACACCACCAACGGTAATTTGCCAACGGCAAACTCGACTATTTACACCGGGCCAATCACCCTCCATGAAACGAAGGTTATCAAAGCTATATCTTTCAGCGCCGACCCGCTGCTCTATCCAAGCTTCCTGGAGTTTTCAACCTATTTCATCAATGTTGACTACTCTCTGCCCGTCGTGTCGGCCTCCGGTACCCAGCTGCTCCAATTGGCCAACGGCAACCAGGGTTTGCGCCCAAAAGGCTCGTTCGAATTATTTGGGTTGGATAAAACACGAACCGCAAAGGTCACTGGTGAACTCAACAGCCACGGCCAAGATTCTTGGGTAAACGACCAGCGCAGCATTGACTGGGTGAGCCGTGACGAAATGGGCGAGGATAACGCCATCGAAGAACAGCTCTTCCCCGGCCTGAGCTTGCGAGACGAGTTCCAGCGGGTCATCCTGCGAGCAGCAGGCGATGACAACTACCCCGGCGGCAGCAATTACACAGAAAATGGCCAAGTCGTGAGCGCCAATGTTCGGGATGCCTACGTCCACAACCTTGCCTACATCGGCGACATGCACCTCGACGTGCGCCTGAGTTCAAAATGCATCGTGTTTTTCAATGGCCAATACTGGGGGGTGTACGACCTGCGTTCCCTGCCCGATGAACACGACCACACCGAGTATGAATACAACCAAGGCAAATACGACCTGGAGTACCTGCTAACCTGGGGCAACACTTGGGCGCAATACGACGCCAATGGCATGGCATTCCAGAATTGGGAAAACCTCTACAATTTCGTAGAGAACAACGACATGGCCAACCCTGCCAACTACGCTTATGTGGAAAGCCAGCTCGACGTGGCCAGCCTTTGCGATTATTTCATCGCCAACTCGTTCACCGTCGCCAGTGACTGGCTCAACTGGAACACTGGCTGGTGGCGGGGCCTAAACCCCGAAGGCACTCACCAAAAATGGGGCTACATCCTCTGGGACCTCGACGCCACCTTCGCCTACTACATCAACTATACCGGCATCGCCGACACCAGTGCCACTGCCCTGCCCTGCAACCCAGAAATCATAGACCTGGAAGATTGGTGGGACCCCCAGCCCCAGCGCCACATCAATCTCATCAACAAATTGCAGGAAAGCCCGACATTTCGGCAGTTCTACATCACCCGGCAAGCTGACTTGGCGAAATCTGTGTTCAGTTGTGAAAACATGCTGACGTACCTCGACACCATCGTTGCGACCATTGCCCCGGAAATGCCCAGCCATATCGTCCGTTGGGGAGGCTCGATGCAGCAGTGGCTGAACAATGTGGAGCGTTTGCGCTATTTCATCGAACGGCGCTGCGAATCGTTGGCAGGCGGCACCGGTATCAACAACTGCTACGAGACCACCGGCCCATACAGCGTGGTGCTGATGACCGACCCACCCAACGCTGGCACTATCCAGGCCAACAGCTTGATTTACAATCAATTGCCCATCAACACGCCGTTTTTTGGCAACATCGAAACGCTGCTGGACGTGACCCCAGCCGACCCAACCTACACTTTTAGTTTCTGGAAATCAACGAATCACGCATTCGCCGATAGCAGCTTGGCACAAAACAGCCTGACGCTCACGCAGCCCGACACCATCACCGCCGTGTTCAACTTCATGCCCTCCGGAACGCATGACCCGCTGGCGGGGCAGTTCAAAGCAGTTGTTTTGCCCACTGTTTTCACGCAGCAGTTCACGGTAAGCTACCAACTGGCCGAGCCAGGGCTTGTTTCCATGCGCCTACTCGACGTGGCCGGGCGGGAGGTTACCAACTTGTTTTTAGATGAAAAAATGGCTGCTGGCGACCATCTGTTCGGCTTCGACACCACGGACAAGGGCATCGCCCCCGGCGTCTATTTCCTGAACATCAATGTGGATGGGGCGCAGCGGACCCTGAAGCTGATTAAGCAGTGACGATTTTCGATTTTCGATTCACGATTGGGTTCCACTGCGCCCCCAATCGTAAATCGTAAATCCCAAAATCGTAAATCGTCAAAACTCTC
>JAHEAS010000910.1 GCA_024642645.1 Saprospirales bacterium
AAAAACGATATAAATCAAATTACTTCAAACCCGAACCAACCAAAACCGGCTAAGCCAGGAAAGCAGCCCATCAAGAAAAAACCAAGCGTCAAACCAACAACAAAGCCAGCAAATCCAACTACCACCAAGCCGACAACACAGAACCCAACTACTACCACACCAAAGCCTGAAAAGCCAGCCCCCGTTGACCCAAATACACCAGTGCGATTGGTGTCCGCTGCTCGTAAGCCAATCTTCAAGAAATGCGACAACTCCAACCAGGCGAAGGAAGAAAAGTGCACAGAAGACAAGATTTACAGGTATTTGAAAAATGGGTTTAATTATCCTGCAGAGGCACTTCGGAAATCCATTGAGGGCACGGTCGTGGTCAGTTTTGTTGTGGAGCGGGATGGTTCCATCACGGATGTGCGGGCGTTGAACGATATTGGAGGAGGCTGCGCAAAGGAGGCGGTCAGGTTGATAAAAACCCTACCCAAATTCCAGCCGGGGCTAAATGGGAAGAAGGAACCAATTCGGGTGCAATACACACAGTCAGTCCGGTTTAAATTGGATTGATTCCAGTGACGGAATTAGGTTTTTAGGTCTAATTTATCGTAAAAATGAACTAATATTTATGACACAAATTCTAGACGATAAACTCCAAGGACTACGCTCTCATATTGACGAAATCGCAAAAGACCTCCATGACCTCACAGTTGACATTGGCCACCAGGAACTTCGCCAAACCGTAAGTGAACTTCGCAACCGCATCAATGAGCCGTTCATGTTCGTCATCGTGGGTGAGGTGAAAGCAGGGAAAAGCAGCTTCGTAAATGCCCTTTTATCAACGGGGAAGGAAGTCTGCAAAGTCGCTCCGCAACCCATGACGGACACCATCCAACAAGTGATTTGGGGGGAAACGGAGCAGGTCATTTCCATCAATCCCTACCTTAAAAAAATCACGCATCCGGTCGAGATTTTAAAAGAAATCGCCATCGTGGACACGCCCGGCACGAACACCATCGTGGAGCATCACCAGGAAATTACCGAACGGTTCATCCCTTCCAGCGACCTTATCGTTTTCGTTTTTGAGGCAAAAAACCCTTACCGCCAGTCGGCCTGGGAGTTCTTTGATTTCATCAATACCGAGTGGCGGCGCAAGGTCATTTTTGTGCTGCAGCAAAAAGACTTGATGGCACCTGATGAACTACCTGTGAATGTGCAAGGTGTCATTCAACATGCCCAGAAAAAAGGCATTGAATCGCCATTTGTCTTTGCTGTTTCGGCCAAGTTGGAGCAAGCTGGCAATGAACAGGAAAGTGGATTTTTGCCCCTTCGGGAATATATCCGGGAGAATATCACCGGCGGAAAAGCACCCATGCTCAAATTGACGAACAATATCAGCACTTGCAGAAACCTCAATGAGCGCATCGGAAAGGGCATCGCCGACCGCCACAGGCAGTTGACGGCTGACCAGCAATTTCGAATTGATGTGACAGAAACCTTGGTGAAGCAAGAAGCCAAGTCCCTGCGGCAAGTGGAAATGTTGGTGGAGAATCTGCTGTCCGGCTATGACCGAATCACGCTCACCAAGGAAGAAGAACTGGTGGAGGGGCTGGGTTTTTTCAGCTTGCTGAAACGCAGCATAGCGGGCATTTTCTCCAAAAAAGCCAGTGCCCAGGAGTGGCTGGAAGCACTCGCCAAAGACCTAGACCAACAGCTACACCTCGAACTGCAAAACAAGCTGAACGACAACGTGGCAGACCTCGCAGACAGCATTCAGCAGATGGCGAAAATGATTGACCTAAAAATCCACAAAAGCGAAACCATCCTCCGCAACAATCACGAGATTTTCAGTGATATTGCTGAGCGGCGGGCCACAGTGATGCAGGATTTGCAGGAGACTTTCACCAAATTCCTCAATCGGCCGGAGAATTTCAGCGCCGACCAACTTTTTCCTGACAAAAAGCCTGCATCCGGTTCTATTGCAACGGGCAGTGGATTGGCCGTGGTGGGCATCATTCTCGCTGCCGTGACCAAACTTGCTGTATTTGATGTGACGGGTGGGG
>JAHEAS010000154.1 GCA_024642645.1 Saprospirales bacterium
ATGGAGGAATTACCAGTACGACCTCGACCGGTGCTTCTGGAGCTTACCAGTTTTCCAATGTGCCTATCGGTATGGATTACACAGTAACGCCAACACTGAACTCCAGCCCTTTGAATGGCGTAACGACTTTCGACCTTTTGTTGATAAATCAGCATATCCTTGGGTCTGTACTCCTCGATTCGCCTTACAAAATGATAGCTGCCGATGCAAACCGCAGTGGAGCGATTACTGTCAGTGATATCGTCGAAATCCGCAAGCTCATTCTTCACGTGATTGACGTTTACCAAAACAATACCTCCTGGCGCTTTGTGGATGGAAATTATACTTTCCCGAATCCTTCAAACCCATTTGCCCAGCCATTCCCTGAGGTTTGCAACCTCAACAACTTGTTGACTCCGAACCAAAGTGTCAACTTCAAAGCGGTGAAAGTGGGCGACGTAAATGGTACAGCCGTTGGACACAATCTAGGTGATTCAAGCCAAGAGCGGAACAACCAAGATTTCGGCTTCCGCACTGCTGACAGGGCCGTGAAAGCTGGTGAAAAGTTCAACGTTGACTTCAGCACAAACTTGGCGGACATGCTGGGCTACCAGTTTACCCTTAACTTCGACAGGTCGGCTTTACGCTTTGAAAAAATGGCACCTGCTGCTGCTACTTCCATCGAAAACTTTGGCCTGAGCCACTTGGAAGAAGGTATGGTGACTGCAAGTTGGTATCAATTGGCTGCACCAAAGAATGCCACGGAAGAAACGCAGTTCTCCATGACTTTCACAGCCTTGAAGGATGGCATGTTGAGCCAGATGGCTAGCATCAATTCCAGCTATACAATTGCTGAAAGCTATGAAAAAGGTGGTTCGGTGAGGCCAGTGGTGCTTGAATTTACCTCGCCAAATGGTTCGAATGTAGTGGGCACCCAGTTCGAGTTGTACCAAAACATCCCGAACCCGTTCGCTGAAGAAACCATCATTCGGTTCCAGTTGCCAGAGGCAAGCACCGCCACTTTGTCGATATTCAATATAGAAGGGAAAGTGATAAAAACGATAAGCGGAGAGTTCTCCAAGGGCTACCACGAGATGAAGGTGGACCGTAGCAACCTGCCCACAAACGGTATTTTCTACTACCGTCTACAAACACCGGGCAACATGGCTACCAAGAAAATGACTTTGTTAAATTGATTGATTTGATAAGCTGCCGGGTCGGCGATTCCTCAAAGGAGCACGACTCGGCAGTCAACTTTTAGTAACTCGGTTTTTGGGATTGGTCTCCTCCTCAGTTCGCTGGGGAGGGGCTTTTTTTTGAGGGGTGTTGGTCTGCCAAATGGGTGGCTTTTGATTGACGATTTACGATTACATGATTTACGATTGTTGATTTCATGGAAGATTTACGATTTATTCATGGAGGATGTGGACAATCGCAATTGGTAAAATATTCCATTTTACCACATCAAAAATCAACAATCATGTAATCGTAAATCGTTAATCAAAAAAAAGGTGTCTAAACTTATTCCTCTTCTTCATTCATCCTCCTCTTCGTCTTCCTCCACCGCTTCCCCAGCTGGCATAGTGGACTTGTAAATCAGCTTTGAGCAATTTTCTCTTCGCAAAACTTCCTTGGCTACTCGCTGCATCTCTTCCACGGTCACGTTTTGGTAAAGGCTGGTTTCCCGATTGATAATGGAGGCATCGCCGACTAATTCGAAAAAGGCTAGGTTGATGGCCTTGTTCAGCACACTGACCTCAGAGAACACCAGTGAACTCTCGCTTTTGTTCACAATTTTTTCCAATTCTGAGGTTGAAATAGGAGCGGAAATTAGCAGCTCCAATTCTTCCCAAACCGCCTTTTCAGCATCCTCCATTGAAACGCCGTTGGTGGGCTTGCCCTCCACAATGAGCAAGCCTGGGTCGTTGCTGGCGGTGATGTAGCAATCAATATGGCTGAATAGTTTTTTCTCTTTCAACAACTTTCGATAGAGCCTAGACGAAGCCCCGCTTGCCAACACATCTGAGAGCAAATCCACGGCATAGAAATCTGAATGAGTGCGGGAGCACGTGTGAAATACGAGGTAGAGGGCGTCCACAGGGACTTTAGATTCTACAGTTTTTTCCCGAAATTCATTTTGCGCTGGCTCAACCGGCAGTCGCCGTTTCGCCACTTCTCCTGCCGGAATATCGCCAAACCATTTTTCCGCCAGTTGCAGCGCCTTCTTTGGCTTCACGTTGCCAGCGACTACAAGAATTGCATTGTTCGGGCGGTAAAAATTGAAGAAAAAATCCTTGACGTCCTGCATCTCCGCATCCTCCACGTGCTTGGGTTCCAGCCCGATGGTTGGCCAACGGTAGGGGTGCTCCTTGTATGCCAGGTCAGAGATGTGGTGCCAAACATCGCCATAAGGCTCGTTCAGACAAGTTTCCTTGAATTCTTCCACCACGACTTTGCGCTGTGTCTCCAATACTTTTTCGTCAAAATTTAGGCTCAACATCCGGTCACTTTCCAGCCAGAGCGCCACTTCGAGGTTCTCGGCAGGCAGCACGTCGTAAAAGTTGGTCATGTCGTTGTTCGTGAAGGCGTTGTTCTCACCTCCCGCCATCTGGATGGGGTCGTCGAAGTCCGGGATATTGGCGGAGCCACCAAACATCAGGTGCTCGAAGAGGTGCGCAAAGCCCGTCTTTGCTGGGTTTTCGTCCTTTGAGCCGATGTCATAAAGAACGTTCACGGCCACCATCGGCGTGCTTTTGTCTTCATGGATGATGACCCGCAGGCCGTTGCCTAAAACATGTCTTTCGTATTCTATCACGTATTTGCAGTTTAGCATTTAGCTATTGGCTGTTAGCAGTTGGCCAACAGCCAATAGCCAACGACCAATGGACGAAAAGCCCGCAAAACTAAGAAAACCCCATTGCGAAGCACCAAAAGAAATCCCTAACGGCATCTTTCCCATTGAACTAAAATTTGAAGCTATGAAAAGTATCCACATCTCAAAGATGGAGCGGCTCCGCTCCATCAACCTCCGTATTGGTTTTGCAGCCGCTATTTTCTTGGCCATACTGGCTTTCAATTTCACCACTAAACGAGCTGCCCCTTTCGCCTATGAAGAAGAGGCGTACCCGACTGAAGTGGCTTTGAAACCATTCACCATCAGTCAACCAAGGGCAGCCGACCAGCCACCAGCTACGGTGTTGAAACCCAACGATTTGATTATTGAAGTGCCAGAACTGGTCGTTTCTGGCCTGCTTCCAAGCCTTAATCCGACGGATACAAGCACTTCGGTTGGCGAAGACCCAGGAAACGTACAGCCGGCACTGCCCACAGTTGCGAAAGCACCCGTTCTGCCGCCTGATGAACCTGAAAAAGCCGCCCGAATATTCGTCATCGTCGAAGAAATGCCCCGGTTCCCTGGTTGTGAAGACCGGAACTTGGCAAAAAAAGAACGTTACGAATGTTCCACTAACCAATTGCTGAAGTTTATCTACGACCATATCCGCTACCCAGAAATAGCCCGGCAAAACGGTATCGAGGGAACGGTTTACATCAAGTTTGTGGTGGAAAAAGATGGTGCTATCAGTCAGGCCACTTTGGCTCGTGACATTGGTGGCGGCTGTGGAGCGGAGGCGCTCAGGGTGGTCGGAATGATGCCGAAATGGTTGCCGGGTTTGCAGCGGGGTAGGGCAGTGCGGGTACAGTTCAGTTTGCCGGTGAAGTTCAAGTTGGGGAGTTGAGACTGATAGTGCAAGGGTACCATATTACAAACCCAACAGCACCCTAATATCTTCGATAAGCCCACCGTTGCAGAAAGGTGATATGGGCTATTTCACGAAGCGGATTTGTAGCTTAGAAGGCGGGTTGGAGAAGACTTGACAGCATGTTTTTTTGCATTTGGAATGCAGCACAGATTGCCAAAGAAATATTCGTTTAATGGCACTTAACAAGAAATATTCCTTCCTTTTTCCAAAAAAAGCAACCATCTTTGTTACCAACCTGTCCTTGGTTTCGTTCTTGTAAAAATCACCTGGACTGTTTTGGTCCGCTAACTCTTCACCACAAAATTATATCGCAATGAAAAGACTTTTTCTTTCTACGATTTGCACTTTGGCGCTTTTGGCCTTTGCCGGTCAAAGCCTGATGGCACAGCAAGAGACCACCACACCTAAGAAGAATGACAATGTCATCATCATCCAAAAAACACAGAATGACGATGGCACTTGGACAGTAAAAAAGAAAAGCATCCAAAAGGGGCAATCGGCGGATGCCTTCTTGCAGGAGGTGGACATCAACAACGACCTTGAGAATGTTTCTGAAATCATTATCAATACCAATGGCAACGACAATGCAGGCGGTACTGGCGCAGAGACCATCATGATGATTCGCAAGGGAGGCAATAAAACGGAAATCAAGTGGAACGGCACCGAGCACGGTTTAGTCATTGGTGCACCAGACCTGTCTGAGCTCGCACTAATCAACGATGTGGAGGGTGAGTCAAAAGCTTTCCTTGGTATTTATCCTGAGACCAATGAGAATGGCAGCGTGCTGGTCACGGATGTTGTGGAAGGCTCTGGTGCAGCGGCTGCTGGTCTTAAATCAGGCGATGTAATAACAGCAATAGATGGTGAGGCTTTCGTCAATTCCAGTTGCAGCGGTTGCAGTTTATCAGGCACTTTGTCCAAACATGCGCCAGGAGATGTTGTAAAAATCAATTATACAAGGGACGGTCAAACCCTTACCACTTCTGCTACGCTTTCAGGGCGTAAAGCACCGAAGTACGAATATAACTATAATTACAAGTACAACTACAATTACGATTACAACTACACCGATAAAGCAGAAAGAGACCCATGCAAAGTGTTCATCGGAATGTACAATTCAAGCTGGGGCAATGGCGAGAAAGGTGTGGGTGTGAGCGGCGTTATACCTGGGTGGCCGGCAGAGGAAGCTGGAATTCAAAAAGGCGACCGCATTCTTTCTCTTGACGGTGTGCCTGTGAATTCCCATAATGAATTGGTCATTGAGCGTGATAAGCACCAGCCCGGTGAGCGGTTTACCATGGTTTTGCTCAGGGATGGCAATGAAATGAAAATAAAGGCCCGATTCAAGGAATGCCCTACGGAGGAAACGACTGTAGTTGAGGAGCAAACCATAGAGCAACCAGCCTTGCCACAAATCGACAACAGCCTTGAATTGGAGGAACTTAATGCTTACCCGAACCCCACGTATGGAGACTTAAACATACAGTTCAAAGGTGAGGCCTTGCCAACTACGGTAACGATTACCGACATCAACGGTAAGCAGGTTTTCAACGAATCTGTACCAAATTTTGATGGCAGCTACAACCGCCAAGTGGATGTGAGCAATGGTGCGACCGGCACTTTGCTGATTACCATCCGTCAGAACGGAAAGGTACTGACCACGCCAGTCGTTCTCTTGACAAGAGCGTAGGTTTTTACGATTTACGACTTACGATTTACGAAGGGGACTGTGTTAGGATTTTCTATTTATACTTCCTTCCTCACTCCTCAACCTCAAGCGGACGGGCCAGCAATCTAGTATTGTTGGCCCGTTCCTTTTTTGGTAGCTTTGCCAGATAATTCCAGGAATTAGGATTTGGGTATTAGGTATTTGACGATAATCACCCAACAATTCCCAATTCCTACTACCTAATTTCCAAACAAAGTTTACCATGAGAAATGCTTGTCGGGTGCTGCTGTTTTGCATCGCTTTTTTCACCCTCAATACAAATGCCGAAGGCCAGTCGCCGAAACGGGAATTCCGGGGCGCATGGGTGGCCACTGTGGCCAATATTGACTTTCCCTCCAAGCAAGGACTGACCCAAAGTGGTTTTATGGCCGAGTGGGTGGAGACGGTTGATTTGCTCCAAAAAGCGGGTTTCAATGCTGTCATTGCACAAGTGCGGCCTACAGGTGACGCATTTTACCGTTCCAAAATATCGCCTTGGTCTAAGTACCTTTCTGGCAAACAAGGGATGCCTTTGGTCGATGGCTTTGATCCGCTGGTTTTCATGATCGAGGAAGCGCACAAGCGCAACTTGGAATTTCACGCTTGGCTGAATCCCTATCGAGCGAGCATGGACACCAGCACCATTACGCTCTCGGACATGCACCCGTACAAGCACCATCCAGAGTGGTTCATGCAGTATGGTAACAAACTTTATTTCAACCCGGCACTGGCAGAAGTCCGCAACTACATCACGGAAGTCGTGACGGAGATTGTCATGGAATACAACGTGGACGGCATCCATTTCGACGACTACTACTATCCCTATCCGGCAGCTGGGGAGCTACTTCCTGATGCAGCAGACTTTGCTAAATACGGGCTGGGTTTCGCAAATATCGAGGACTGGCGTCGGCACAATGTGGACATGCTGATTGGCCAGATTTCCGGCATGGTGAAGCTGGTAGCACCTTCCGTCAAATTTGGAGTCAGTCCATTCGGCGTTTGGCGAAATTCAAGCAAGGACCCCGTTCTTGGCTCGGCTACCCGTGCAGGCATTGCCACCTACGACGACCTCTATGCCGACGTGCGCAGTTGGCTGGAAAAAGGCTGGGTGGACTATGTTGTGCCTCAAATTTACTGGCATATTGGTTTCCCTGTAGCCGACTATGAGGTGCTGCTGAATTGGTGGGAGAAGAATTCTTTTGGTCGGAACGTTTATGCTGGGCATGCGGCTTATAAGGTTGGTGTGAACAAAGAGCCAGAATGGACCAACGGTCTGGAAATCCCAAAACAAGTGCGGTTGAACCGAAGCACGGCTGGCATTGACGGCAGCGTTTATTACAATTTTACTTCGCTTCGTAAAAACCCATTTGGCATCACAGATTCGCTTCGCAATAATTATTACAAAACACCCGCATTGATGCCGGAGCTTGGCTATATGAAACTTTCGGTATCTTCTACCCCAACTATTGTGAGGCCGATGTGTGTTAAAGCAGGCGGACTGAAATTCACTTGTGAATTGAAGAACGAAGAGAAAACTGCCAAAACACTGGTGGTTTACCGCTTTGAAGACCGCCGTCCTGGTGATTACAACAACGCTGAAAACATCCTTCAAATCATCCGATTGAATGGAGAAACGAAAATCGAAGTAGTGGATGCAACCGCAGCTAAAGGCAAAACCTATACCTACGTCGCTTCAACAATGAATGCACAACATACAGAAAGTCTGCTGAGCCAGTGGCGGGCGATGAAGATTGGCAAGTGGCGAATCAAAAAAGTACGGTGAGAATAAGACGAGTGGCGTATGGGGTGCCTGCTTGCAAGACGGATGACAGTTGTGGTGTTTTTAGGTTTCATTTGGGCAAATCAAGCAGCGTGATGTGTCATAGCATGCGTTGTTTCAAAGGGACTTCGACCTTTTTGCTATTATTCTCCCGCTAC
>JAHEAS010000155.1 GCA_024642645.1 Saprospirales bacterium
GTTCCCCCAATCGAGCAGCCAGCGGGCATTGGCCTGGAAATAGGGCAGCAGGTGCGCATTTTGCCACGAAAGAGCCCCGTTGTACTCTCCGTTGTGGATGGTAAAAACCGTTGGCATATTGCGGATGGACTGGAACTCTGGGCAGAATTTCACCATGAACGGAATTAGCCCCGTATGGTGGTCGTGGCAGTGAAGTATTTGTGGCTTCCATTTCATATCCACCACCCATTTCAGCACCGCCTGCTGGAAGCAAAGGTAGCGCTCCACCTCGTCGCCGTACCAGCCGCCGCCGGGGTCACCGTACACGCCGGGTCGGTCGAACTTACCGGGGATATTGACCACGTAGAGCGGAAAGCCCAAGCTCTCGTTTTGCACTTCTTCAATGGAAAACCAAACATAATCGTTGTGCATGCGCACATGGCCACTGAACACTTCCCGATAGCGCTGGGAGTTGAGCCATTTGGTCGCAAATTTTGGCATGATGACGGCGGTGCTGACGCCCGCCTTGTTGAGGTAAATCGGCAGTGCGCCGACCACGTCGCCCAGTCCACCGTACTTGGCCGCCGGGTAACATTCCATGCTGATGTGCAGTATTTTCATGTTGAGGATTTGAATATTTGAAGATGCGAGGATTTGAGGGGGGGCTGCTAATTTCGTTTTAGTTGGGTTTCTCGAAGCGAGTTCAATTTGTTGCCTATTTCTTCTATGAGTGGGCGAAAGTCGTTTACTGTTGCTTCGTCAATATATTCTAGGTCAGTTGCGGTTATCAACAGGTTGAGCACTTCCATCAGGCTACCAAACGCTATCTCCGTAAAGCGGGCTTGGTCTTTACCCGAATGTCTGCTCGTCCCCTCCGCAATATTGCAATTCACTGATATACAGGCTCTTCTGATTTGTTGGGTCATTCCAAACTTCTCGTCGGCAGGGAATTTTTTTGAAAGAAAATAAACCTGTTTAATAAAGAGTCTGCCCTTTTGCCAAACATCCAGTTTTTCAAAATAAAATTGTCTCATAGGTATGTCTTCTAGGTTTATGGTCAAAAAATGAAAATCCAACCACTGCCCCCTTCAAATCCTCGCATCCTCAAAAAAACAACCATTCCACTGCCTTCGGGAACTCTTCGCCCCATTTGGCTTCGTTGTGCTCGCCCTCTGGGTCAATGGAAATTTTGAACTCAATTTTGCTGCCGTCAAGCCCCTTGCGTTGCAAAGCAGCTTTTAGGCGCTGAACATTGGGCACCATGTTGGAACCTTCGTTGCCGCCTGCGTAAAGGTAAATTTTTGTCTGAAACGGGTTGAAAAAATTGATGGCGTGAAAATAAATCTTTGGAGAAAGCCAGAGGGAAGGCGAGAAAATCATCATTTTTCCAAAGGTTTCTGGATAAATGAATCCGCTGTAAACACTAATAAGGCCGCCCATGCTACTTCCCCCAATGCCTGTATGCTGACGTTCGTGCAGGGTCCTGAAATTGGCATCCACGTATGGTTTCAACTCCTCCGACATATAGTGGGCATATTGCTTGCCAAGGCTCGTACCAAACTTTGTCACTTCCGGTGGCGAAAATTCCCGTATCCGGTCTTCATCTGCATGGTCAATGGCCACCACGATGATATCGCCAAGCCCTTGTTGAGCCATGTGCGCAAGTCGCTGGTCCACGTGCCAATTCCCAAAAGGAGAACGGTGCTCAAGCAAGTTTTGGCCATCTTGTAGGTAAAGTACCGGGTAGCGACGGTCGGTTTGGTCGTAGTCGTGAGGCAGCAGCACCGCAATACGGCGCTTCCTCCCAACTGGCGGCGGCTTAACTAAACCACTGATTATCTGTATCTTAGGCAAATGGTTGGAATTCATAAAAAGAGTACCAGCAGGTACGATTGCTTATTTTTGATTAAAACTGGCAAAATGGCCGCACAATATTAACCGAATTAAACTAAGACAAAATGACTTTGGTCAATTGCTGTTTTTACTTTTGCTCCGCAAAGCGGTTTTTGGAAAGCTAAAGTTTTCAAAAACCTTGCCCTGCGGATAGGGGTGTGGCGCTCCTGCTAGCATCACCATAATTACAAACGTCTTTATTTGGATCATTTAGAAAAATATTCCGCACTCGCAGCCAAGCACCTATCCGGGCAAGCCAGCCCAGTGGAGGAGAAAGATTTGTTTGCATGGGCTGATGCCGATGCAAACCACCAAAAGCTGTTTGAAGATTGGACAGAAGCCTGGGCACTGACAGAAGGCGCTGCTTCCAGCCCCTTCGATACTGACCTTGGGGCGGCTTGGGCAAAGGTGGAGGCAGCTATTTCCGAAGAAAATCCCAATGCCACGGAACGCCCGACTCCAAAAATCGTCAGTTTGTCGAAAATGATTCGGCGATGGAGCGTAGCAGCCGCAGTTTTGTTCGCAGTGGCAGCGGCTACTTGGTGGTTCAACCGCCAGCCTGCACAGCCGCAGCTTGTTCAGGTTCAGACGTTTAACCATGAAAAAAAACAAATTACGCTGCCCGATAGCAGCCACGTTTGGCTCAACGAAAACTCCAAACTGGCCTATAACCCCCGATTTGAGCAGCGCCATGTGCTATTGGAGGGTGAAGCGTTTTTCGAGGTGGAACGGCTAGTCGAACGACCTTTTGAAATCGTAAGCGGCAGTGCAACCACCACCGTACTCGGCACGTCCTTCAATGTTAGGGCTTATGCTGCCGAAGAAAAAATAGAAGTAACCGTGAAGACTGGAAAAGTGGCGCTGGCCAGTAACATTGCCAAGCATTCGCCCGTCCTACTTACACCAGGCGAGACTGGTGTTTTTGACAAAAAAGCTGAAAAAGTCGAAATTGCGGTACACGAAGAGGAAAATGCTGATGCTTGGAAAACACAGCAACTCAAGTACGATGATGAAAAAATGGCAAAAGTTATCGCCTCGCTGGAGCGTTATTTTGACGTGGAAATCGAGGTGTCCGACCCCTCACTGCTCGAATGCCCTTACACTTCCAGCTTTCAGCAGCCCGACTTGGAGTCTATCCTGACCGTTATCGGAAGTACTATCGGCTTTGAGTTCTCCAAAACAGAGGGGCGGTATTTACTCACTGGCAAAGGATGCCGATGAAAAAGTGGGTGGTTCGTCAGTTAGCAGTGGACAGTCAGTACCAAGTTCGCAGTTCCTGACTGCTTACCACAAAAAGACGAACTGACGAACTCAAGCAATGAAGTCAATCTTAGCAATCTACATATCATTTTTTCTAACTTCTAGCCTCTTGGCACAAGAAGGCGCATTGTCGAAAAGGGTAACATTCGAGTACAACAACATCCGCTTGAAAGAAGCCCTCAGCGACCTCACCGACCGCTACCAAATCCCCTTTTCATACAGCACAGAACAAGTCAATGTAAGGCAGCGCATCACAGCCAAGGCCACTGACATGCCGCTTTCAGAAGCACTTAATCTACTTTTTGAGAACATAAAAGTGGCCTACATGAAGGTCGGAAACCATATTGTGTTGCGGAACGACCCTAGCAAGGCTATCAGCAAATCAACTGGCAGCAAGCAAAGTACCTCTAAAAAACATCGTCCGGAACCCGAACTCGAACAGCCGGCGGTGCTGGTGAAACAACAAGAATCTAAGCCAGAAGAACTATTGCCCCCTCCACAGGACTCCGTACTTGCTTTGGAGATGCCCGATGTTCAACCAGTCAGAAGGGATGGAGATATGCACCCTTTCGACGAAACACTGCTCAATTTTGAAAAATGGCGCTATAAATCAGATACCTGGACCCGGCGACCACCCAATGAGAAGCGAGTAGCACAGGTCTCTATTCTACCATTCATTGGCACCAACACCAGGGAAAGTGACGAAGTTACCAACAATATCTCGATGAACCTGCTCTGGGGCATGAACGGTGGCGTGGACGGCATGGAAGTCGGCATGGGTCTCAATATGATAAAAAGAGACATGAAGGGCTTCCAGCTAGGAGGTCTTGGAAACAAGGTGAACCGTGACATGACCGGAACCCAGTTTGGTGGAATTTTCAACTATGCTGGTGGTACTACACAGGGCTTCCAAGCAGCTGGTGTCATCAACTTTGCCAATAATGCACAGGCAGCGCAAGCAGCCGGCTTAGGCAATATAGTGACGGGAGATGTTACTGGATTGCAAGCATCCGGTATATTCAATTCGGTGGGCGGAAACGCAAAGGCCCTACAAGCATCTGGGTTGTTCAACCAAACAGGCGGCGATTCCAAAATGCAGGCAGCGGGATGCTTCAACCGTAGCCGGGGCAGCTCACGGGTACAGACAGCAGGGGTTTTCAACTGGAGTCGGGGCAATACTAAGCTACAAATCGGCGGCCTCTTCAACCGGGCTAATGATGTGCAAATCGGACAGTTTGGTGGTCTGTTCAACCGGGCCAGAGGTGAAATGAAGGGCCTCCAAATTGGTTTGATCAATATTTCTGACACCGTCAGCGGCGTGCCCATCGGCCTCATAAACATCGTAAAACGAGGCTACAACAAATTTGAAATTTACGGAAGTGAAATTTTACACGGAAATTTTCAACTCAAACTAGGGGCAAACGCATTTTACAACATCTTTCATGTAGGAGCAAGGGTTCCACCGGGCGACGGCTCGTACATATGGGGACTTGGCTACGGAATCGGTACCGTGACCACGCTCTCGCAAAAAAGCACTTTGAACTGGGAATTGATGGCCATCCACATCAGCGAGAACGAAACTTGGACGAACAACCTTAACAGCATCGGCGAGTTTCGATTTTTGTGGAACCACCAACTTGGAAAAAGCATCGGCTTTTTCATCGGCCCTACAGCCAACGTGATGGTGTCCCAACACAGAAATCCGGAGACTGGGGAAATACGGTCACCAGTGGTACCTTACACCCTGCTCGACGAGGATTTGAACGGCAACACAAACCTCAAGGCTTGGGTCGGAGTGAACGCAGGATTTAGGTTTTGAAAAATCAGATTGTTCTGTTGCTGAATTGTTTTATTGTTGCCCGTACCACAAAACAATCAAACAATTCAGCAACAGAACAATACAACAATTAAATCAATGAAAAACGCAATCGTTATCTGTTTTTTGCTGGCCGCAACAACTGGTTTTGCGCAAAAAGACCAAACCATGTTCAGCGACGTGGACCGCATCGGCGGCTGGGGTGCACCCATTTTTGAGTACACCAATCTTAACAAAGACGTGAATGTCGTAAGCGGAGGCGGAGGCGCACTCGTGCTCAATGACTTCTACCTCGGTGGCTACGGCATGGGAACTGCTTCGTTCACCAACACGAGCATCCCAACAGATGAGTCCGTAAAGTTCAAGCATGGCGGATTTTGGATAGGGTACACGCCCATCCAACACCGGGTGGTTCACCCTTATGCCTCCGTGAAACTAGGCTGGGGCAAAGCCAATTACAAACAAGTTGACAATCTAACGAATACGGAATTTGCTAAGCAAAAAAGCAACATTTTCGTTACCACGCCGGAGGCAGGGTTGGAAGTGAACGTGTTCTCCTTTTTCCGAATCGCTGCCACTGCCAGCTACCGCTGGGTCAACGGATTCGACCCCGTTGGTGGCTTCAAAGAAGATGACCTCTCCAGCTTCGGTGCCACACTGACGCTCCGCTTTGGCGGCTTCGGCGACGATGATTGGAACAGCCGTGATTGATTCACGATTTAGCAACTGACGATTTACGATTGGGGACTGGCCCCAATCGTAAATCCTTCCACTGACCGGAAAATCCTACACCAAGGCTAACTAACCAATTGCTGCCACTGAGCTATTGGCCATGCCTTGCCCTTCAATAACCCTCAATGACCAACGACAAATCAATAAACTTAAAATCAAAATTTTATCAAAATGAAAAAGACAATCTTCATAGCACTTTTCGCCTGTTTTGCTTCGCAAATCTTCGCACAATTCCGCTACGATGGAGGCGACCAAACCCTCTTCAATCGCAGCCATCGAGTCGGTTTTTTCGTCTCCCCTATCGTGGAATATAGCGACTTTAAGAATGACCTGACTACTGCCACGGGTGGTGGAATTGGCCTAGTGGCTGGTGACTTTTTCATTGGAGGCTACGGTCTTGGTACCACTGACTATGGCCGCATTCTGAATGAAGACTTCAATCAACTCGACATGGGTCACGGTGGCTTCTGGGTTGGTTTTGTTGCTCCGCAACACGAAGTCGTCCATTTTTTTTCCACTGTGAAGGCTGGCTGGGGTGCCGTCAACATCCAGTTCGATGGGAATGAGCCAGACTACGAGGACACATTCTTCGCAGTCACACCAGAGGCTGGTATAGAGGTCAACGTCTTCCGCTGGTTCCGCATCGGTGGTGCAGTCGGCTACCGCTTCATGAACGGCCTATCCGACACGCCGAGCTTCGACACCAAGGACTTTCAGACCATGACCGCCTCGATAACTTTCCGCATTGGCGGCTTTGGGCGCAGGCACGATAGGTGGAACGATTGAAAAACTCATCCATCAATGTGGCCCAAAAGCCAATTTTGCGGCATTTCCACATGAATATGCCATGGCAGCGCTGCTATTATCATTGGATTTTTGTGTCAATATTTTAAACTTCCTTCTTAGCTAAAAATAAAGAAACAAGGCTGCTAACCCATCGTCAGAACTACTGTCCCGACAGTATTCTGCCAGCCATTTCTATTTCATTTTCTAAAACAAAACACCCAACTGTTATCATGAAATCAATCATTGAAATCCTTCTGTTACTCGGCTTTATTCTGGTCGGAATGGCCCTACGGGCGCAAGAACCCACACAAACGATCCGGGGTACTATCTCTGATAAAGAAACCAACGCCCCACTCATTGGCGCAGAGGTAGTCGTCCTCAATTCTGACCCTTTGGTGGGCGATGTGACCAACCCTGATGGTCATTTCAAAATCGAAAAAATTCCGGTGGGCCGACACACCCTGCAAGTGAACTACCTCGGCTACGAGCCCCTCATATTGCCCAACCTCCTCTTGACCTCTGGAAAAGAACTCGTGCTAAACCTCGCACTCGTCGAGAGTGCCGTCCAACTCGAAATGGCCACGGTCATTGCGAAGCACGAAAAAGCAGAAGCGCTCAACGAAATGGCAACCGTCAGCGCTCGTTCCTTCAGTGTGGAGGAGACGAGTCGATACGCCGGGAGCTTCTACGACCCCGCCCGAATGGCCACAAACTATGCTGGCGTGGCCGTCGGCTCTTCCGACGACCTGAGCAACGAAATTGTGGTGCGGGGCAACTCACCGAGTGGTATCCTCTGGCGCCTAGAGGGTGTCGAAATCCCAAACCCGAACCACTTCGGCTCGATTGGTGGTAGCGGCGGCGGTGTCAGCATGTTGAGCAGCAGCACGCTGTCCAATTCTGATTTTTATACAGGGG